>DATDQA010000231.1:0-29921 GCA_035292505.1 Saprospiraceae bacterium
CGATCCGTTTCCTAACTGATAAGGAACGTTTCCTCTCTTTTTTGACGATCCGTTTCTTAACTGATAAGAAACGTTTCCCACCTTTTTAGCGATCCGTTTCCTAACTGATAAGGAACATTTCTAAACCCGCATGCCAAAGGCCGATACTCTTTTGAGTGAAAGTTTTTAAATTCGTACAGACCTTTTAAACTATTTCTCATTTGCCATGAAAATCTTACCGAATGTATCTCGGAGTTATTCCTTGACGCATTGTATCATATGCGACAAGGAACTGGCCGGAAGGCGGGATAAAAAATTTTGCTCCCTGGAGTGTAAAAACTCGTATCACAAAATGCGATATCAGCAAAATGGCATCGCCACTGCTGAAATCGATCGACGACTCCATAGAAACCGTATCATCCTCATTGAGTTACATGAAGAAGCAGGATCTCAAAAATTCATCTCTCCACGCAATCGCCTGGTACGTAAAGGGTTCTCTTTTAAGCATTTTACTTCTATGAGCCAGAATAAGGAAGGAAAAGTTTATTGGCATCTCTATGACTATGCCTGGATGGAATTCTCTACATCAGATATCCTCGTTGTACAGAAATCGAAAAACCGCAACAGATCAAAAAAGTGGCTGGCAAAAGAAAGCAAGTCGACATCAACTCTGCTAGAAGACGTCAACAACAGAGTCAGCAGTAAACAACAAGCCGAAATACCAGTCCAACAAAACAGTTAAGGCTCACTTCTTTTATACTTCTTCCACAAAGACCTGAAGTGTTTGGCCATTTCTTTAGACGTTTCACTGTTAAACCGGATCACATCATTACTATCCTCTGTGGCAGGTGCCGTACAGGCGATACATTCTCCAGATGCATCATAGATGGCACATTCTGAAATAAAAGGATTGAATTCCGAAGCAGGGAGGATCAGAAAATTCCGTGCGATAACCTCATCAGTTGCATGGTACATCTTCTTATAAAGACCCAGGTTCTTTTCCACCTGCGGCGTAGCAGGTACGATATAACGATACTTCGTTTTTTGACCAAGATTGACGCTGACCAGTTCAGAAAAATCTTTATTCTCTGTGTCGTAATGTAGTGTCGGGCTGATCACCCATACTTCTTTAGCGTTGTTTTCCAGCTTGATGAGTTGCTTTAAAGTCATTTGATGTCCGTTTTTGAATTGACGGGCAAGGTAGTGAAATCAAGATTGCTCCTCATAGAGTCACTCCGGAAAATCCAAATCAATCTTCGCTTCAGGTATATCGATTAAGATCACATCCTCCATGGATTCCAGAATCTTTTTTGCTCCTTCATCACCTTGTAATAATGAAAACAAAGACCATGTATCCTTCGGAAAATAGACTGGGACTCCGGCACAACCATCATAATTCATCGCAACGATCGAGTGACTTGCTTCTGCTTGCGCGATCAACTCTTTGATATGCTCTTTCCTGATCCTCCATTGATCCCCTAACACAATGACAATACCACGTGCCTGTGGATACTTGCTCTTCACATGAGAAGCTCCGGCTTGTATAGATAAAGCAATACCACTCTTCCAGTCCATATTCAGCACAATTTCAACTTCCAGATCCGCAATCGTCGGGCGAATCAACTCTTCTCTCGCCCCTAGTATCACCACCAGTTCATACTTGTCTGGATCAAGCAAATTGCGCACGACACGGCGAATCATCGGCTCTCCTTCTATCACTGCCAATTGTTTTGCACTACCATATCTGCGGCTCTCACCAGCAGCAAGTATTAGTACAACATGTGTCGCTCCGTGATTACTCATTTCTCAACCCCCGGTTTTCTTTTAACATCCAACATCGCAAGAAGCCCCAGCACCGGCCCAGGAACAAGTAACAGAAACAGGTATGTAATTTCAATAACCGTGCTCAACCAATTGAGTAGCTGAATACTCACAATCGTAATCGCAAATCCAATGCTCACGACAAGTGTGAGTGCCGTACCTCTCAACTCAGGTGATGCCTCCTGTGCTACCAGCGTAGAAAACATGGGTGAATCTGCAACAACTGTCATCCCCCATATCATCAGAAAGAATAGAAAGACAAACAATGATCCTTGCAGAAATACCGCAGGGGACACGATACAGCATATCCCTGAAATCACCAGGGCATATATTGCCGCTTTAGCAGCACCAATACGATTTGACAAATACCCATTCATGACACATGCCACACCTCCCACACCAATCATCACAAACGACCATAAGGAGATATCAAACTGGTACTGCGGATGTATCCGTTGATAATACATCAACATCACCGGCACAAATGCCCAGAATGCATACAACTCCCACATATGTCCAAAATACCCAAAGGCTGGCTTCCTGAAATTTCGGGGACGAAAAACACGAAACATGACATGGAAATCCACTCCTTGTCCAGCATGACGATAGGGCCCATCCTTGATTAAAAGTCCGACTCCAACACCTCCTGCTATCGCCAAACCTGATATCCAGATGAGTACGTATCTCCAATCCATATGTGATCCAAGCGATCTGAGCAAATGGGGAAGTGCAGTACCAAGAACCAGCGCTCCAACTAATAATCCCAAAGCTTTCCCCAGTTTCCGGTCAAAATAATCAGCAGCAATCTTCATTCCGACCGGATAGACGCCAGCCAGAAAAAACCCGGTCATGAAACGGAGTGATAGCAGACTTGCCAAAGTATTTGCAGAAAGGATCATACAGGCATTTGCCATCGCCCCGGCAATTGCAGACCACAGAAACACACGTGAAGGAGAATACCTGTCCACTATCTTGTAGACTGCAAAAATCAATGTGCCACAAATGAAACCCAATTGAAGAGACGTGGTGAGATGTCCGAGGACTGATGTGGGAAGAGAAAAATTGCTAATGAGATCTTGTAATACCCCATTACCTGCAAACCATAATGAAGTACATAAAAACTGCGCGATCACAATCGTGACAAGTATCGCCTTAGGGTTGCGCAATTTCATTTCGGATTTCAACGCTTGAAGGTTCTCCTTCCGTCGAACGCTTCAAGGTTACATAGTCATCAGCGAACGGCGAACAGCGAATAGCCAAGGGCGTTCTTCACGCTTCCTGCATCTCCGCCTGATATTCGGCCAAAAGTTTGTGTTGAATTTCCGATGGCACCGCTGCATAATCCGCAAAACGCAATGAGAATTTTGCCTTTCCCTGCGTGAGTGACCGAAGTGTAGAACTATACTGATACAATTCTGCGAGTGGTACGCGTGCAAGAATTTTCTGATAGTGCCCTTCTGTCTCCATCCCCATGATAATAGCACGTCGCGTCTGCAGATCGCCCATGATATCACCCATCACATCTCCTGAGCAAAGAATTTCAAGATCATAGATAGGTTCGAGAAGTTGTGGTCCGGCATGCTGGAAGGCAGCCTTGAATGCCATAGTACCAGCAAGTTGAAATGCCATGTCATTAGAGTCCACAGCATGCATCTTACCATCGTAGACACACACGCGGATGTCACGGCAATAGGAGCCTGTTAGCGGACCTTCCATCATTTTAGCCATGACTCCTTTCTTAATGGCACTTGCAAAACGCGAATCGATTGATCCTCCAACGATGCACCAGTAGAAGGCAAGCTTCCCACCTGCCGCCAGGTCCTCGTATTCACGGTT
This sequence comes from Saprospiraceae bacterium, assembly GCA_035292505.1. Taxonomy (GTDB): domain Bacteria; phylum Bacteroidota; class Bacteroidia; order Chitinophagales; family Saprospiraceae; genus DATDQA01. Next base: position 3,637 of record DATDQA010000231.1, read on the forward strand.
ACGCACAGTAAGACCATGCGGATCAGGCATTCCTTCATGATATGGTTCGATACGCATATGCACTTCAGCAAACTGACCTGCACCACCTGTTTGCTTCTTATGCCGATATACTTCATTTGCCTCCCTGGTAATAGTCTCACGATACGGAATCCTGGGCCTGATAAACTCCATATTCAGTCCATAGATTTTGTCGACGCGATATCGTGTGATGTCCAGATGTAGTTGTCCCTGTCCGTGCAGCAACGTCTGCTTGAGCTCAGGACTATGCTCTACGATGAGGGTTGGATCTTCCTCATGCAATACCTGAAGTGCTCTTGCAAGTTTTTCCATCTCCGCCTTACTCGGTGGTTTTAGAGCAACCCGGATACGGGGTTCCGGAAAATGTATCGGCTCTACGATTCGATCCTTACCCTTTACAGAAAGTGTATTATTCGTATGAGAATTTTTTAGTTTGACCGTCACGCCAAGATCGCCTGCGCGAAGTTGATCTACAGCAGTACGATTCTTACCATTGGATTCAAAAAGCTGATTGAATCTCTCAAGGGTACTGTTTTGTTGATTGATCAGTTCATCACTCGTCTTCAGCACACCAGAGCATACTTTGAAGTAGGATACATTACCAACTTGAGGCTCAGACATTGTCTTATAAATGAAGATGGTAGTCCCGTCACTGGCGTCGCATGCAAGTTCTCCCCCACCCTTCAAAGGCATTGGAGATCGTTCGGCTGGCGACGGTGCAATATCATTGATAAAGCCCATCAGGCGACCACTGCCAATGTTTTTTTCTGCTGACACGCAGAAGACCGGATAAATTTGATTTTTAGCGAGTGCCAGGTGCAGACCAGCTGAGAGCTCGTCCTCTGTCAGCGAGCCGTGATCAAAAAACTTCTCCATGAGCGATTCGTCATTCTCTGCAGCCGCTTCTACTAATGCATTGTGCATTTCCTGCGCACGCTGAATTTCAGAATCCGGGATCGGTACTTTCTTCGGTTTCCCACCGGAATCGTCAAACACATACATCGTCATTCGCAACGCATCGACAATTGTATTGAACTGCGCACCTGCATTCAGAGGATATTGAACCGGTATGACTTTATGTCCAAAGCGCATCTTGATCTGATCGAGGGTCTGATCGAAATTTGCCTTATCATGATCGAGTTGATTGATGACAAAAATCGCCGGGGTCTTGTATTGCTCGATGTATTCCCATGTGAGTTCAGTTCCTACTTCTACACCATTTACAGCATTCACGACAACAAGTGCTGTATCTGCCACTTTCAATGAACATAAGATATCTCCTACAAAGTCATCTGAACCCGGCGTATCCACGATATTAATCTTGTTATTCCTCCAGTTGACATGAAGCAAAGTGCTGAATATTGAATTGCCTCTTTCACGCTCGATATCGGTAAAATCTGATAGTGTATTTCCACTTGCGACATCACCCCGGCGTGTCATCGCACCAGATTCAAAAACCATGGTTTCTGCCAGTGAGGTTTTGCCTGAGCCACTATGACCCAGCAATACAACATTCCTGATGCTTTTAGTATCCCAACTCATTTTACGGATTGCTTAAAAAAATAAAGTTTGAAATTAAATCCTGTTCGACTCCGACATCTATACAATTACGCTCATGGCAGAAGTCAGGGAAGCCAAATTAATCACAAAAATTTTAGCCTGTCGAAAGTCAGCAGCGATATTGCAATTCGAACTGCACTTATAAAGATTAATGATCATGCCTAATACGTTGGAATGGAGTAACTCAGATCAAATATTCGCCATTGAAGTCGAGGAAACCAGGCGCAAATCTTTTTTTACGGGCCAGCTGATATTCCCTGGCGATGTCATCCAGAGTTTTTTCAAGTGGCGTGTATCGAAAACCAGGCACTTTCAATGAGGCGCTGTTATCATATTCAGGAAAGCACTGTGCAGCCCGGGTGGTCTCTTTGTTGATCACAGGTTGCTTCCCTGTAGTCCAGCGGATTGGTACCATCAACCGCCATACAACTTCAGAGACAACAGGACCTACGGCAACTTTGGGTACTGGAGCATCAAGTCTTTGTGCAATCTCTGAAAACAATTCGCGATATCCTATTGTGTGTCCGCTGGCAATCACACGATATTTCTGATCCTGTTCCATCATACGGATCGCGAGCAATGCCACATCACGCACATCCACATACCCATTTTGTCCTCTTGGATAAATAGGCATTCCCTTCCCAATCCGATGATAAATGGATGCAGAACCCTCATGCCAGACACCCGCACCAAGAATTATAGACGGAATCAAAATCGACGCGTTAAGACCTTCTGCAATTCCGCGCTGTACCTCTTTCTCGGCAAGGTGTTTTGTCAGACCATAGTTGGAGGTGTAGCGCGTATGTTGCCAGGGTGTTGATTCGCTTACGTTTTGATACCTGCCACTGCGCGCCAGTACAGATACAGAACTGATGTGCAATAATTTTCCGACTCCACACAGGAGGGCAGCATTTACAACATTGGCGGTCCCTCCCACATTGATTGCATGCATATTTCCGGCATCACCCGGGTGATAAGAGATGAGACCCGCAGAGTGAAACACCCAGTCTGCGTTCTGCATGCCTTCCTGCAATGCATGATTATCGAGAATATCACCTGAGACCCATTCTATACGGTCCGCAGCTTCTCCCAGTAAATCCATGCGACTATTTTTTCGACGCACAGCAATAATCTTATCATAACCTCGAGCAAGCAGCAAGCGGGTAAGGTGTGATCCAAGCAATCCTGTTGCGCCAGTGATAAAAATAGTCGGTGCATGCATAAGACGTTACAAATGTAAATGACCTTGATGGGATACCCATTTACCCGGTATTTCTGTAGTCAGTCTGTTTTTGTACAAGATGTGATGAAAGGCAGTAGCAGGCATGAGCGCTGCGCCCATGCTGCGGATATGTGGTGTGTTCTCCTGGCAGTCGATCAGCCAAAAATCTTTTTTTTTCAAAAAATCAGCAAGGATGATCAACGCGCATTTTGACGCATTTGAGACAAGGCTGAACATAGATTCACCAAAAAACACCCGGCCCATTGCCACGCCATAGAGACCACCCACCAGATTTTTGTCCTGCCATACTTCTACACTGTGTGCATATCCGGCCTCATGCAGTGCTGTGTAGGCACCTACCATCTCAGGTTGTATCCATGTACCTCTCTGATCTTTTCGTGGAATGCTACGGCATTGAGAAATGACTTGATGAAACACTGTATCGAATGTGAATTGAAAGGGATCTTTAAGCATTAATAAACGCATGCTTTTTGAGATCATGATCTCTGCAGGTTTCATCACGCAGCGCGGATCAGGAAACCACCAGAGGATAGGTTCGTCTGTTGTATACCATGGAAAGATTCCATATGCATAAGCAAGTCTGAGACGATCCAGGGAAAGATCGCCTCCTATGGCAAGGATACCTTCGTGGGATGCTGAAAGTGGATGTGGAAAAACAAGTTGCTCAGTCAAATACCAAATGGGCATGTAAAACCAACTACACAGACACAGTCTCAATCACAGCACTGAGGCCGCGATCAACTAATGCATCTTTAAATGGTCGCAGCACATTGAATGTGGCAGTTTTTACGGTTGCTTTGCCGTTATAATGGATCATCAACGAAAGTTGTTCCGCTTGCTCACTGGTATGTGAGAGCACTTCCATGAAGCATTCGATAACCCATTCGAAGGTATTGAAGTCATCATTATAGACTACAAGCTCGGACATGGTGCCTGTACTTGTATCATCAGCGACGAGGATATCCTCGAGGACGCTGGAATCAGATTCTGTATTCATGTCACAGGGAGTATAAGATCGATGGCAAAGGTAATTAATTCAGTTCTGCTAATGTTGTATTAATAACCTCAAAATTTGGCAAATTATTGGCATTTTCCAAAACTTCTGCGTACTGAACGATGCCTGATTTGTCGATTACAAATGCCGCCCGTTTTGCTACACCGCGCAAACCAACCGAAAACTCTTCGTACTGAGCACCGTAGGCTCGCGACACTTCTTTGTTGAAATCTGAAAGCAAGGTAAAGTTCAGCCCCTGGTCCTCTTTATACTTCGCCAGGGTCTGCGGTGAATCCACCGAGATCGCCAGAATTGTCGCATTACAGTCATTGTAACGTTCCAGGTCGTCCCTCATCATACAGAGTTCCTTCGTGCATGTACTGGTGAAGGCCAGCGGAAAAAACAGGATCAGCACATTCGTGCCTTGTAGATCCGCAAGATGCACCTGTTTCTTCTCCGATGAATAAAGGATAAAATCCGGAGCCCTGGTTCCTTTTTGAACAATCATAATGAGAACTTATACCTTGTGCGAAGATAAATGATTCGATTTCGGAATTCGGAATTCGGATTTCGGATTTCCGTTCTGACATTCCGCCATTCTACCCTTCCGCCCTTCCACCGTTTACCCTTTAGTCTATATTTGTTTTTGAGTTTGCACTTGAGTTTGTGTTTGTTTTCCTTAGCCTTCACCTCAGCCTTAGCTTTATTTGAATGCGCAAAGCCTATCTCGAACTCCACCTGGCTGTCTTCCTTTTCGGCTTCACCGCGATACTCGGAAAGCTCATCACAATACCTGCTGTTTCTCTAGTCTGGTGGCGGGTGATGATCACAAGTGTAAGCCTGCTCTTTCTTGTGGGCATTGTGCGTACCCTCCGGCAAGTCCCGATGAAACGCATTCTTCAATATGTCGGAATTGGATGTATCGTTGCGTTGCATTGGATCACCTTCTTTGGATCGATCAAAACTTCGAATGCAAGTATTGCGCTGGCGGCGCTGGCAACGACATCATTCTTTACATCATTGATTGAACCGCTTATCATGCGTCAGCGGGCATTGGGACTTGAGATTCTCGTTGCTCTCCTGATTGTCCCAGCGATGATCCTGGTCGCCCATGGAATAGATCCGGAAATGCACATGGGTATCTGGCTTGGATTAGCCTCTGCAATCCTCGCAGCCTTCTTTGCAAGCCTGAATAAATTACTGATCTCACATGCGAAACCTCTTCAGATTACCTTTTTCGAACTCGGAAGCGCATTCCTCTTTGTGAGTTTAATACTTCTGATCATCCAATTCATGTTACCGGATAATGGCATGCTTCAGGGTATTGATTTCAGGCTTCATCTGCCAAAAGGATTGGATTGGGTGTACCTGCTTATCCTCGCGCTGATCTGTACGACGTTTGCATATGTACTCGCTATAAAGGTGTTACATCATATTTCCGCATTTGCGGCAAATCTTGTCATTAACCTGGAGCCGGTATATGGCATCACGCTTGCATGGATCTTGTTGAAAGAAAACAGAGAACTTACTCCCGGATTTTATATTGGCGTCTTTATCATCATCGGCGTAGTATTTCTGTATCCGTTTATTAAATGGCGGAAGGGATCAAGAGATCAACGGATCAAAGGACAGAATGCGAGAGGGTGAGAAAGCGAGAATGTGAGATGACCGAGGAACAAGGACCGTTTAAACGCGAAACCCGTAACTCGTAACTCGTACCTTTGGAAAATGATCAATCTACCTTTCGACGTTATCGGCGAATATTGCGCAAGATTTTCTACTCCCGCTGATGACATCCTTAATGCTCTCGAGCGTGAGACTCATCTGAAAACCATCGCACCACAGATGTTGGCAGGAGCACACCAGGGAAGATTTCTGCAGATGCTGAGTACTTTGTTGCAACCCGAAAGAATTCTCGAGATCGGGAGTTTTACGGGCTACTCTGCGATATGTTTCGCGCGTGGTTTGAAGCCAGGAGGAATAATAGATACCATCGAATTCGATCCGGAATACTCAGTACTGTTTAATAAATACGTCGCGCAGGCTGGATTGAGTGATCGGATAAAACTACACAATGGCGATGCACGCGTGATCCTGAAAGGTTTAAAGGGTCCATACGATCTTGTCTTCATTGACGCGGGAAAGCGCGAATACCCCGAGTACTACGAAGCTGCAGTGAACAAAACAAAAAAAGGCGGCCTGATCCTTCTCGACAATATGCTCTGGGATGGTAAAGTGCCTGAGAATATCGATGATGAAGAGGCGAATGTCTTACGTGCTTTGGCAAAAACGATTTTAAATGACACAAGAGTGGAGTGTGTGATGTTGCCTTTGAGAGACGGGATTATGCTTGTAAGAAAGGCGAAGGCTGAGGCGAAGGCGAAGGAAAACAAAAGCTAACTCAAATGCAAACTCAAGCCCTGAAGGGGCGCAAAGACAATAACATTAGGCGCAGTCCAATGACTGAAACCTGAGTAATGCCTGAGCCCTGTAGGGGCGAAAGAAAACTCAAACACAAGTGCAAGTGCAAACTCAAAGAAAAGCCCTAAAGGGGCGTAATATATTAACAACGGCTGAAGGCCGTTGACTCGAAAATGAAGACGCTCACAGCCCTGAAGGGGCGCAGGAAAAACTCAAACACAAGTGCAAGTGCAAACACTAAAGGCTAACGGCGAATGGCTAACAGCGAACAGTGATCTCAGCAAGGCCTTATCGCCAGAAGCCAGTAGCCAGAAGCCAGTAGCTGGCATTTACATCCATATCCCCTTCTGCAAGCAAGCATGCTCTTACTGCAACTTTCATTTTTCCACAAGCCTTGCCAATAAAGATGCGCTGCTCATTGCATTGCATGAAGAATTAAGATTACGTCTGGACTATCTCGCTGGAGCCGACATTGAATCGATCTACTTCGGCGGAGGAACACCCTCCCTCCTTTCAGCCAAAGAAATTGAAAACCTCCTCGAGGCGATTTCATCTCTTTATACAGTCACGTCAAACGCAGAGATCACGCTCGAAGCAAACCCGGATGATTTGACAAGCGATAAGGTTTGGGAGCTCAAAGGCACTCTGGTAAACAGGCTGAGCATCGGCATCCAGTCATTCTATGATGATGAGCTGAAGTATATGAATCGTGCACATACTGCAAAAGAAGGTTTTGCTGCACTGGAGCGGGCGAAGAACGCAGGATTCCGCTCACTGACAATGGATTTGATCTATGGCACTCCTCTCCTGACAGAACAACGTTGGATTGAAAGTTTGCAACGTGTAGCTGATTTTGGCATCCCACATCTCTCCGCATATCAACTGACTATCGAACCAAAAACAGTTCTTGCCCATCAGATCAATAAGGGTATCTCCCCTGCGCCAAATGATGAGGCGACAGTGCGTCAATTTGAAATGCTTATGGATTGGGCTATCGATTTTGAATATGAACACTATGAGATTTCAAACCTCGCGAAGCCCGGTCACCGTGCAGTACATAATTCAAACTACTGGAAAGGAATCCCCTATCTCGGTATCGGACCATCCGCACATTCATTCAATGGCAGAGAAAGAGAATGGAATATTGCAAATAATGCATTGTACATCAATGGTATTGCAAAAGGCAATGCACGCCAAGGGATCGAGACATTGACTGAGAAAGAACTGTATAATGAATATATGATGACGGGATTGAGGACAGTAGAGGGTGTTGAAATTGTGAAACTATCTCGGTACGCGCTTCACTTTCAGGAACATTTCATGGAATCGGTGATTCCCTATTTGACGCAGGGTAAGGTGCGTTTCACTGGCGGGTCCTGGATATTGACAAGAACAGGAAAGTTCCTGGCAGATCGGATTGCATCGGAGTTGTTCGTGGTCTAAGAAGTAATCGGTAATCGGTGCAGTAGGTAAGTAATAAGTAAAAACTTCGCACTTGCCTACTATACCGATCACCGATTACCGATCACCGGTTTCCATCAACTCCTCCAACAACTCCACCGCCGCCATCGAAATCACCGTCCCAGGTCCGAAAATCGCTTTGACTCCATTCTTGATGAGAGAGTCATGATCTTGTTCCGGAATAATGCCACCAACTACCACCCTGATATCTTCCCTCCCAAGTTTCTTCAAAGCATCAATTGCTTCAGGTACCAATGTAGTATGCCCTCCGGCCAATGAAGAGATGCCAAGGAAGTGCACGTCATTCTCCGCCGCCTGCATCGCCGCTTCCGCCGGTGTCTGAAACAATGGCCCCAGGTCTACATCGAATCCAAGATCGGCAAAACTCGAGGCGATCACACGCGCTCCGCGATCATGGCCATCTTGTCCGAGCTTGGCAACAAGAATACGCGGCCGCCTTCCCGCTTTTTTCAAAAAGGCATTCGAAAGTTCCCGTGCTTTGATGACTGACTCCTGCATACCACTTGCACGTAAATATACTCCGGCCACAGACCTGGGATGAGCGATATATCTGCCGAAAGCTTTTTCCATTGCATCGCTGATCTCACCCAAGGTCGCTCGTGCTCGTGCCGCATTGATTGCTATCTCAAGCAGGTTTCCCTCCTCTCCTGCCGCGACAGCCTGCAATCTGTCCAGGGCTTGAGTCGCAGCTTTTGCATCACGCCTCGTCTTTACAGCTTCGAGACGCCTGATCTGACTTTCGCGTACAGACGTATTATCAATGGAGAGTGTATTCAGAGCAGTCTGATCAGAAGACTCCTGGAAAATGTTGATGCCCACGAGCTTTTCTTCACCGGAATCAATCCTCGCCTGTTTGATCGCTGCGGCTTCTTCGATCCGCATTTTAGGAATGCCCTGTTCGATAGCCTGTGCCATACCGCCTAATGATTCCACTTCTTCGATATACATCCATGCACGTTCTGCAAGATCTGTTGTGAGTTGTTCGAGATACTGTGATCCACCAAAGGGATCTACTGCATGAGTGATACCAATTTCCTTTTGCAATATCAATTGCGTATCGCGCGCAATTTTTGCGGAAAAATCAGATGGTAAGGCGATTGCCTCATCTAATGCATTCGTATGCAATGATTGTGTGCCGCCGAAAACAGCCGACATCGCTTCGATACAGGTGCGCGCAATATTGTTGAACGGATCCTGTGCACTCAGACTCCATCCCGAGGTCTGACAATGGGTACGCAGCAACAATGACTTCTCATCTTTTGGATTGAATTGCTTTACAATCTTTGTCCAGAGCAGACGTGCAGCACGCATCTTCGCAATCTCGGTAAAATGCTGCATGCCTATTCCCCAGAAAAAGGAAAGCCTGGGTGCGAATTCATCGATATCCAGTCCTGCTTCAAGGCCTGCACGTAGGTATTCCATTCCATCCGCAAGTGTATAAGCGAGCTCAAGCTCTGCAGTCGCACCCGCTTCATGCATGTGATATCCACTGACGCTGACAGAATTGAATTTCGGCATCTGCTTTGCGCAATAGGCGAAGATGTCACGCACAATGCGCATCGATGGCTTGGGAGGATAGATGTACGTATTGCGCACCATGAATTCCTTAAGGATATCATTCTGAATCGTACCATTCAGCATTTCCGGTTTTACACCTTGTTCTTCCGCAGCAACAATGAAAAAGGCCATAATCGGGATCACTGCGCCATTCATCGTCATCGAGACGGACATCTGATCGAGTGGAATCTGATCAAAGAGGATCTTCATATCCTCGACCGTATCGATCGCGACTCCCGCTTTTCCCACGTCTCCTTTCACGCGAGGATGGTCCGAGTCATATCCCCTATGCGTCGGCAGGTCAAAGGCAATCGAAAGTCCTTTCTGACCTGCTCCTAGATTACGCCTATAGAATGCATTGCTCTCCTCCGCTGTACTGTATCCGGCATACTGCCGTATTGTCCAGGCGCGGGCTGTGTACATTGTGCTATACGGACCGCGCAGATATGGAGCGATGCCGGAGACAAATCCGGAATGCAGACTATCGTCATTCGATACAGACTCTGAATTGTATATCAACTTATGATTTTCGAGTATTTCCAGAAGCTTCGTCATTTCAATATCAAATGTACTTAGACGGAATGTTACGAGACGGGGTACGGGTTGCAATTTCGGATTCCGGATTTCGGACTTCGCATTTCTGATTCCATAACCTAAGGTCTTCCCTTGGCGGAAACTTCAAGGATCTATTTTCCGATCGATATAGACACTGTAATCTTTCAGCTTCGGCTCATACTGCATCTCAATCAATGGTGAAGAAATGATGAAATCTGCCGATGAGCGATTACATGCGATTGGAATATTGTATACAACAGCAATACGCAATAATGCCTTGACATCGACATCATGTGGATGGGGTTCCATCGGATCCCAGAAGAAGATCAAGACATCGATGTCACCATCTGCGATCTTCGCACCGAGTTGTTGATCGCCACCGAGCGGACCTGATTTGAGTTTGATCACAGGTGGCGCGGGGTGCTTGGTCGTCTCGAGTGTTTTAAGCAACAGTTCGATTTTGGCCCCGGTTGTTCCTGTACAGATCAGACGATGGCGGGACAGGAGTGTGTAGTTCCATTCAACCCATTCCAGCATGTCCTTTTTGCGGTTGTCGTGAGCGACAATGGCGATGTTTTTGACTTTTTCCATGAAAGCAAAGATCGCATCCTAAGTTAATATACATGATGCGACCCGATTTTCCCCGGTTTTACCGGTTTTACACGTTCTACAGCTTTACCGATTTCGCCCGATTACAGATTTCCTCTAATTCTTCCGCTTCCTCCCGCCTGTAATCGAACGATGCGTTCGGGCAGCACTTCTTCCGCGTACTACCTCGTTAATAAAATGTCAAAATTGGCCATACAATAAACTAATGCCTTACTGAATCATTACATTTGTTTATCAATCAACACTATCCTGAGGTGATGCCCGTTTTATTATACGTCTTGCTGTTCTTCTCGCCTCTTGCTGTGACACATTCGAGTATGAATGATGATCTCCAGGTCGTTGATTACGAAGGATTGGAAAATTACCTGGAGCAGTATAAAGACTGCACAGTCGTCATCAATTTCTGGGCGACCTGGTGTGTGCCATGTGTGAAGGAACTTCCATACTTCGAAGAGGTAACGAAGACCTATCCAGACGAAAAAGTAGTTGTGGTTTTGGTGAGCCTGGATTTTTCGAACCAGTTAAATACAAAACTCAAACCTTTCGTGAAAAAACATGATCTACAATCGAATGTGGTGCTTTTGGACGATCCCGATCAGAATACCTGGATTGACAAAGTGGATCCCAATTGGTCTGGGACGATTCCAATCACAGTAATTCGCAAAGGGGACAAGAAGGAATTCTATGAAAAATCATTTCATTCATTTGACGAACTCAATACTCTGATTCAATCATTTCTAAATTCTTAACTATGAAAAGACTAATGAGCCATATGAGTGGTCTTCTATTGAGCACTCTTGGAGTGTTAGGTCTGACCCTTTTCTTCGCATTTACAAACCCCGATGACGTAGGGTACAAGGTTGGCGATATCGCAACAGACTTCAATCTTCAGAATGCCGTCGATGACAGTTGGGTATCCCTGAAATCCTATGGAGATGTCAAAGGCTATATTATTGCGTTTACATGTAATACATGCCCCTATGCCGTGATGTATGAAGATCGACTGATCGAATTGCACAAGAAATATGCATCTCAGGGCTATCCTGTGGTGGCAATCAATCCCAATGACCCGGGAGTGCAATCCGGTGATAGCTATGCACTGATGAAGAAACGGGCCACAGACAAGAAATTCCCCTTCAAATATCTCTTTGATGATGGACAGACCATCTATCCACAGTATGGAGCTACACGTACACCGCATATCTTCGTGCTCGACAGTGATCGCGTCGTGAGATACATCGGCACCATTGACAATAATGCACAGGACGCAAAGGCAGCAACAGAACACTACGTAGCATCAGCAATCGAAGCGCTGAAGCGTGGCGAGGACCCAAATCCTGACTTTACGAAATCAGTAGGCTGCACGATCAAAGTGAAGAGCTGATCATCTGGATTGAGAAAAAACACGAAAGGGCTGTCATGAAAGTGATGGCCTTTTGTGTTTCAACTCACCCCCTATCTTTTTCGTTAGACTTCAAATCTGAATTGTGTACTCAACAAAAGAGAGGGGGTCGCTCTTATCAGTCATTCACTTTTTTTTGGCTAGCAGTGTCAATATTCATACTTCTTAAATGGCTAAACAGAATTCACCTAAATTACTGCCATGATCGCGAGGAAGCACATTATAGGAATCATCTGCATCGCCATTGTCCTATTTGTGGCTTGTAAGAAAGATCCGACTGAGCACCTGCTCGAACTCGACCTGCTCTCCCATGGAATGCCCATTGTGATTAAAGCTCCGGAAAATCCGGAGATCAGAAAAATGGATCTGATCCTGACAAAAGATCTCACCGTTGTAAAAGGTGATGATTATAGTGTACAGATTTTTGAATCTGAGGCATACACACGTGATGTAGGTGCAGTGAAATCAAGAGTCCTTGGAGAAGTGAAAAGCAATCCCTACTTCTTCGCCATCGTCCAGGACGATCCTGCAGGATTCATTTATGAAAGCAGGGTGGACTCGAATTATACGAATTATGGATTCAGGCATGTGCGGATTCAGGCTGATAAGGAATATGTATTTCAGCAAGGCCTCCGAGGTAAGTTCACATTAGATGCTATTAAGATGATGTATGCTGCCGTGCAGTAAATGGTTGATAGGTTTATAGGTTGATTCTTGCGCTGAGCTTGTCGAAGGGAGTTTATAGGTTTTCATTTTAATTTTGATTTTAATTTTCATTTGATATGATGGATCAATTAATTTCCCGCTTCACCGAACAACTCGAAGAGGCTCTTGAAATTGGAAAGAATGCCTCAATACATCCCCTGTCTTCACCCATACAACACATCTATGTCAGCGGAATGGGGGGATCAGGCATTGGCGCTGATTTTGTGGCTTCATTTATCTACGATGAATGTAAAGTCCCCTATCTCGTTGGCAAAGGCTACGACATTCCGGCATATATCGGACCACAGTCTTTGACTCTTGCCTCATCCTATTCCGGGAATACTGAAGAGACACTGACTGCCTTCGATGCTATTCAAAAGACAGGTTCACGCACGATCTGCATCGCTTCAGGTGGTAAAGTGATTACCACAGCCAAAAAGTTGGGATTGGATTTTGTGAAATTGCCGGATACATGGCCATCGCCTCGTGCATGTCTTGGTTTTTCAGTTGTGGCTCAACTCTGTATTCTTCAAAAACTCGGTTTGATTGGCAACAGTGCGATTGAAGAAGTGCGAAAGTCCATTACTCTCCTGAACAGTGAAGAAATCGATATTAAAGCACGTGCAGAAAAAGTAGCTCACATGATCTTTGGAAAGCTTCCGGTGATCTATGCAACGGATCGCTATGCTCCTGTCGCCGTTCGTTTCCGTCAACAAGTCAATGAAAATGCAAAATCTCTTGGCTGGCATCATATCATACCGGAGATGAATCATAATGAACTCGTCGGTTGGAGAGATCAACATCAGGACCTCGCCGTGATCTGGTTTCGCAGCCGCAATGATCATCCACGCAACCAGGTGCGTATCGATATTAACAAAGAAATTATCGGCAATTACACGAGCACATTGATCGAACTCTATGCGAAGGGCGACTCACAGATTCAGCAATCCCTTTACCTCGTCCATCTTGGTGATTGGATCTCCTGGTATCTCGCACAATTGCGCGGAGTAGATGCGATCGAAGTGAAGGTGATTGATTTTTTAAAAGGAGAGTTGGGGAAGGTTTAGAGGTTTAGGGGTTTAGGGAGGTTTAGGGGTTTAGCGATCCTTTTCATTTTTATTTTTATTTTTATTTTCATTGCTTAGGGCTATTGGTTTAGCGGTTTAGAGGTTTAGGGGTTTAGGGATCCTTTTCATTTTTATTTTCATTTTTATTTTCATTGCTCAGGGCTTATTGGTTTAGCGGTTTAGAGGTTTTGGGGTTTAGGGATCCTTTTCATTTTTATTTTCATTTTTATTTTTATTTTCATTGCTTAGGGCTTATTGGTTTAGAGGTTTAGGGGGTTTAGGGGTTTCTCTCACATTCTCACATTCTCACATTCTCACATTCTGACCACATGGCTATACAACAAGATATCGGATCCCTCGGCGAACAATACGCCGTAAAACTCCTTGAGACCAAAGGATACCGCATCCTTGAACAAAATTGGCGCTGGCGGCGTGCGGAGATCGACATCATCGCATGGGATGGTGAGATCCTGGTCTTTGTAGAAGTGAAAACGCGCAGCTATATTCAGCATGGCAGACCGGAAGCTGCGATCACAAAAGCCAAAATGCAACTGCTCTCACAGGCCGCAGGAGCCTATATGCGTAAGGTCAATCACGAATGGGAAGTGCGGTTTGATAGCATCGCTGTGCAGGTATTTAGGGATGGAACGTATGCTATTGAGCACTATGAAGACATCTACTTTCCTGGCAGAAACGCATAGCTGCATTTCCCAATTCCTATTCTAACTCAAAAAGGAGATTTTATTCCGATCATTGAATCGTGTGAACCCTGCTTGCTTTTCCGCAACTGCCGGACAACTCCGCTCCCTCATTCCATTGCAGCAAATACAGAATCTCCACTGCGCTTATTTTCTTGCTCCTTTAACTTTCCTGAGTATGACGTAACCGACAAAGGAATGGGTTCACATCTGAATTTTCACTGACCTACATCAATACAATCCATGTTTTGCATCATTGGCTATCTGGAATTAAAGATGCTTCTTCACCCTTTTGCCCAAAGTAAATGTATGAAGATGAAAAAGTTACGTTTTCTTCTCTTGATTGCTACTTCCCTCTTTACGTTATTCCCAATCACGGGTTTTGCAACCAACCCTGAGATTTCAAAATGGATCAAAAATATTTCGGAAGGCGAAGGTGCACCTGCAATGGGAATGGACGACTATGGTCCGGAAATGGCCGTAAGCGGAAAGGTAGTCCACATGCTTTGGATGACCAACAACAACTGGGTAACTAGGCAATTGCAGTATAGACGTTCTCCAGACGGTGGAAAGACCTGGGAGGCTAAAAAGCTATTGGTGGATGCAACCGGCTTTGATGATGCCGTCAGATCCCCGAAAATGTATGTTTCCGGTAACTACGTGCACATCGCTTATGTGGTAAAAAACGGGTTAGTTCCCTCAGATCTGTTTTACCTCAGGTCAACTGACGGCGGTCAGAATTTTGAAACCCCAAAGATCTTGTATTCGGTGCCACAAAATATGACTGAATTGAGGATGAAAGGCGACGGATATCGCATCACGGTGGCTGCCATTCACAATTGTTGGTATTGCGCCGATGTGAATATCCTACACCTTTTCAATTCAGAAAACAACGGTGATACGTTCGAGGACCGTGTGGTTCCGGGTAATTTCAACGCGTATTCTTTTTTGACCTGGGATGTAGCTGTCGAAGCCGGCAATATCTATTTAATGATGTTGGAATCGGTAAGTGGCTCATATGACTACAACCTTCACGTTTTCAGTTCTAATAATCGCGGACTCACGTTTAAAGACAATATCGTTTCCGTACCGGCGATGAGCGGCTTGCATCATCCTTTAGCCTTGATGGATTACAATTGGGGCTATAAACAAAAAATAGCGACGGCTGCCAACAAGGCTTGGGTGATCTGGAGCGGCTGGAATGCAGAAAACAAAGAGAGAATTTTCGTGTCAGGTTCCCAGGATGGCGGCAACTCCTTTAGCGAGGCAAAAGAAATTTCGGGCACACTCGAAGGTTTCCAATCCGGACAGGAGTCCATAGTGATCAACGGCAATGAGATCTATACCTGCTTTCTTAAAGCTGATGGAAAGATTTATGTAGCTAAAAGCCATAATAGCGGCGCAACATTTGACCCTGCCTATGAATACACTCTCCAGGACGATGTTCAGCTCAGGAGTGGATGGGGTCCCTCTTTGCTTTCAGACCCTGGTAACGACAATGCTTACCTCTTCCGAACCGGTCCTGGCTATGGAGTACTTACACCGGGTTCAGATTATCCGGTACAGTCATTTTTAGGAAATGCAACTATTCGCGACCAACGGTATGTAGTGGCTGCATTTGATGAAGATGGTATGCTACACATCGCTTTCCAGGGAGGAAGGGCCTGGCTCACGACAGGAGTGTTTACCGATTATGAGATCTTCTATCGCAGGGTGGATCCCAATTTCAAAGCCACCACTACGGAAGATCATTCCCTTGTTTTAAAGGCAAAACAAAATCCGGGAGACGGAACAGGTGAAAACCGGTTTGATAAAATGATCATCGCCCCTGATCCTGAATTGAAATTTACAGGCCAAATGACCATTGAACTTTGGTTAAAACCTGAAGTCGATCGCCCTTCTACTTATATCACACAAAATGCGAACCTCACCTGGAATCAGGGACAGGTAGGTGGGTTTATCCTTTGGAGCGACGGCTATCAAGGTTTATTACCTGTCACTAATATCATCACCACAAGTGGTCTCTATCCCATGTCTTCCAATCGAAAAATGCATCTCAATACCTGGAATCACCTGGCGGTGACGTACGACAAAGACGGCGGTGCGCAAAACTTCAGGCTCTACCTCAATGGTCAATTAGTAGCCAGTACTACTGCTTTAGGTGACATTGTATCTCCTGATGTGATGTGGATGATCGGCGCTTTTGAAGATACCTATTACCGCGAAAGTTTTGAAGGACAAATGGATGAACTGCGATTTTGGAATGTCGCACACACCCAGGAAGAAATCATCCAAAGCCAGTTTGAAAAACTAAATGGGAATGAAGTTGGACTAGCAGCTTACTACAACTTCAATGAGATTTCTCCTGAAGGGCAAGTGGAAGATATCACCGGTAAAGGGCATTCCGGGTATCTCATTTATCTGGAAGAAGTCAAGTCCAGTACAATCAGAGATATCGGCGTAAGATTCGAATACATTCAATCCGGTGCTGAGTTCTTTTTTACGCAAAAAACAATCGGTGGAGAAATTTTTGACTGGTCGTTTGGGGATACACGTACTTCAACAGAAGTCAACCCTGTACATGCGTATCAAACTCCCGGCACATTTCAAGTATGCCTGACAGCAAGCGGTAATGAAAACTCGGGAACTTACTGTGAGACATTGGTCGTCAAAGGAATTGATCGCGTTTTTCCAACGTCCGGAGGAAATACCGGAGGGATCACACTGAATATTTTCGGTGGCGGTTTCGCCCAAAACAGCCAGGCGATCTTACGATTGGCGGGCCAAACGGACATCACGGCATTCAAAAATATTTTTGATGCGAGCGGAAGCGTAACCGCCGTCTTCGATCTGACAGGTCAAACGCTAGGTGATTGGGATGTGGTAATTAAAACCGGAGCAAGTGAGCTCGTTTTACCAAAAGGATTTAAAATCATTGCCGGCGAAAAGGCGCAACCATGGGTTAAATACATAGGCGGTGGTACGTTGCTTGTCCAACGTTGGACACCCCAGACTATCGTTGTAGGCAATAGTGCCAACGTGGATGCTTATGGCGTTGTGCTATGGGTGGCTGTGCCCAATACTCCGGATTTTGATATTCTTTTCCTCAATCTGAATGTAAAAAAACCGCAACTCGCCATTGACAGGGGCTGGTCTGCGAAATTAGATTCACTGGGCTTGTATTCTGTTGTGGATACTTTGTTTGGCAAACCTTCTGATAGCCGTCTATACAGTTTCTATTTTCCTTACTTACCTGCCAAATCCAGTTTTAATATCAGTGTTCGTGTGCGAACCAAAAACCCGGTCCGCAATGATGTGCAGGTGGCTGTGAGTGCTCCGTTTTACGCATCGCCCCTTTCGCCTTATGTGCAAGGTTGTATTGCATTTGCGGCAATAAAGGTTTTGGTGAAGGGCGGAATTGCATTTATTCCCGGAGCCGGATGTATCACAGGCGGATTAGGCCTTGTTTCAGATTATTTAGACGATGGTCCCCCCACCCCTTCCTCTTTCGAATTGGTTGATGTGCGACATTTTGGATGGAATATAGCTACTGCGTTATTGGAATGTGCTACTTCCTTGGGAGCTCCGGTGATTTCCGGCATATTAACCATTGTCACCTCTTCTGTCGAAGCAAAACAGGAACAGGAAGATTGCCTCAAAGGATTCTGGCCTTCACCATTTTCTCTTGTTCAAATAGCGTTTTATGGTGTTACCTCCCTGGATCCCAATGAAAAGAAAGGACCAGCAGGTTTTGCGCATGAGAATTTTATTCCGGTCACCGGTCCGCTTTCTTATCAGGTCAATTTTGAAAATAAAGCTTCGGCCACAGCTCCGGCACAAGAAGTTGTTGTTACCGATACACTGGCTAACCCTCTCTTTGATCTGAAAAACTTTTCCTTTGGACCGGTTGCTTTTGGCGATTCCATATTCTATCCCATTTCAAACGCGTATGAATTTGGGATAGAAACCGATCTACGTCCCTCCAGAAATATCCTTGTCCGGATGGAAGGCCAATTGGATACCCTTTCACGAATCGTCACCTGGCATTTCATCGCACTTGATCCCATAACCCGGGACCTGGTGACAGACCCGCTCGGCGGCTTCCTTCCTCCGAATGTGACATCACCGGAAGGTGAAGGTTTTGTCAGCCTCACTGTCGGCTTAAAGAATGTACAACACATGGATGCGGTAAGCAACAAGGCAAGTATCGTATTCGATCTGAATCCACCTATCATAACCAATGACTTTCTCAACATGTTTGACATGCTGGCGCCGCAAAGCCACTTAACAGTAGATAATCCTGTGTCTACAGATACTACTTTCACTATTTATACAGAAGGCACAGATGATGGTTCCGGTATTCGGTTATTTGAAATCTATGTTTCAGCTAATAACCAGCCATATGAACTTTACAGCTATACCGGAAGCGAGAGTTTTGAATTCACCGGGGACGATGGAAATTCTTACCGGTTTTACAGTCTTGCTGTGGATAGCGTAGGAAACAAAGAAACGGTTCCAGGACAAGCTGATATTGAAGTTTCCATTGCTACGGGAACAAAGGAGATACAGGAATGGGAAGGAGTCAACATATATCCGAATCCGGCGGGAAACTCAATATTTATTGAATTCACTTTGGCTGAAAGTATGGTTGTCAATTGCAGTCTGCATGATCTGAATGGCCGCCTTGTTCAGACATTTTTCAATAAACAACTCCCTTCAGGCTTCCATCAATATGAAATGTCCTTAGAGGTTTTGGATGGATGCTATTTGATGAAGTTGTCATCGGAAAATCGACGCGGTTTCAAAAAGATAGTAGTGGCTCAGTAGAAATAAATTGGGGTTTGATTGTAACTTCCTATAACGATAAAGCCATGAAATCAATGCAGATATAACCTATTCCCACGCTATTGCTGTATAATGAAAAGGCGGAAATCGTGAAAGCGATTTACAAGCAAAATGAATAGGACCATTGAAGTCAGGAAGAGTTGAGGTCCGGTAAGAGTAGATTTCTTTCCTGAAAGGACATGATCACAACGGGACCACTACTCGACAATTCGTGTCCTCTCACTCACCGCCGAGACGCTGAAGAATCCCAGTACTGCCTTCCCATCACTCTCACGTATAACATTGCTTTTTGTATTTGCGATAGGAATCGAGAAGATGGTATTCTCACCATTATTCATCTGATCACGTGCTGTCTGTAAAAAGAAGAAGGCTGCATTGGTGATGGAATGGATTTCGACATGTACCTCGTCACCTGGCTTGTAGGGGGGAGTTTCAAAATCATCTTCAGTATCCGGATCAGGGAACCTGTTGATCAGTTCGCGGATCGGGGTGATGAAGGTGACACCATCCACCTCTCCTCCGGCATCGAAGGCTGCATCGTAGGCGAGATTCATTTCAAGGGGTTTGTTCAGGAATACTCCATTTTTGAACGCTTTGATCCAATAGGTGTCACCTAGTCCCGGCAGATCGCGGGCATATAATGCTGCCCAATGTCCATCTGCATAACCAAGTTCTCCATCCCGCACTTCGATGCCGATACTATCGATCATCGGCACCCGACGCATGTATGACTCCGCCTGATACACATCGCCTTTCCACTGGATTTCAAGTTGGAACGTATCTCCCGGCTCCCCGAGTGCGCCACCTGCTTCAGGAACCCAGATATAATCTCCATCACCTTGATTCGTAAATATGAACATACTACCGTTTTCATGTGTCACACTCACTTCTGCATCACTCACTGCGGGAACAAATGCATTGGAAAAATACGGTTGTGACAACGTGAGCCGTATCGTCTGTGCTTCACTTTTATTATTGAGCCATGCATCTACGACTAGCTGATCTTCCGCAGGATCAATATTTATATCAACAACATCAGTACATGCGCCCAAAAGCATCACCATCAGAGTGAGATAAAGAACAAGTTTTCTACTATGGAATGGCATGACAGTACTCACTAAATACTCAACGATCGAACCTTTGAGTAAAATGTTATTTCGCATCCCTGAGAAGCTGACTAAAAAGTCAATCAAAAAAACTCTAAGCAAAATGTTATTTCGCACCATTGACCCTCTCTTCTTCAAAAGAGAGGGGAAGCCCGCCCCCGTCCGTACCGGCCGGGCGGACGTACCGAACGCACGTTCGGGCGGGGGGTGAGTCCTTAAAGACAAGCGAAATAACATTTTGCGAATAGTCATACCTATTGACTTCTTGATCATTCCTGTTCCGAATTCGTGATATTCCATGCTCTCAGTTGAATTTAAAATTGTAGGAAACAGAAGGGATAAAATTGCCGATCACACTGAGCTTCACGGCTTCTGTCATGATCGGTATGTCAGGCATTACTCTTTTTGGGTCCTGACGGAAGTAAATAGAAAACGGATTCCTCCTGTTGTAGACATTATATACGGAAAACACCCATTCGCTATGCCATTTCTTTCCTGGTTTCTCTTTTGGATTCAATGTCAGCGAGACATCAAGTCGATGATAGACCGGTACACGTGCGTTGTTGCGTCCATCCGAGGCATTGTGCGGAATGACATATCCCTGCTGCTCAATGCGTGATGTTGGAAAGGTGGACGGTGTGCCAGAATTGAACGCAAAACTGGCGCTAAAGGTCCATCGCTTGCTCAGATCATAAAATGTCGTGACGCTGAGATTGTGTAATTGGTCATAACGCGAAGGATACCATTTTCCCGCGTTGATGCCCTCCACCCGACGTTCTGTCCGAGCCAAGGTATAGCTGATCCATCCGGTCCATCTTCCTTCCGTCTTGCTGAATTGCGATTCCAGTCCATATGCGCGTCCTTCTCCAGAGAGCAGATCGCCTTCTATCAATGGATTGAGAATCAGATCAGCCCCGTCGATATAATCAACAAGCCTTTGCATTCTCTTATAGTATGTCTCTATGGAGATCTCATACATATTGTCATCGAAATTCCTGAAGAATCCTGCCGCAAACTGATCCGCAAGCTGCGGTTTCAGATTATTCGTACTTGGTGTCCACACATCTACAGGTGTGGAAGCAGTCGTATTGGAGATCAGATGGACATATTGTGCCATCCTGTTGTAACTCAGCTTGACGGATGCGTGATGACTGATCTCGTACTTGATCGCGATCCGTGGCTCCGGGTTGAGGTATGTCTGGATGGATTCCCATTGTGTGAATTCACGCGTATCTATGAGTGGTCGCCGTTCGCCTGCCGAAGTTTCTCCATATGCATACGCGAATCCTTTACCTGTATAATTAAAGTGGGAAAGGCGAATGCCATAATTAACCTCCAACCCTGGAGCTATGTTGAGTTCATTTTCAACAAAGACAGAAGACTCAATTGCATATTTCGACGGAAGACTGAAGTCTGTTACTTCACCTTCACTCACTCCGATCGCCTTTCCGGGTAGAAAATCATAGACGACCATATGTCCTCCGAACCGGATGAGATTCGATGGGTTGACATAATACGCGAGTTCTGGCTTGATACTATAATTGACAATACTTGCTTCCCAGTCGAACTTATTCGTCGCATCTTCCCCAAAGTGTATTTCGTAGTCATAATCACTGTAGTACAATGTGATGTTGGAAAACAAGCGTTCACTGAAGAGATGGTTCCAGCGCAATGTCGCAGTGCCATTCCCCCAATCAAATCCTGCAGCTTCACCAAACCGGAAATTGTCTCTGCCAAAATACCCGGACAAGAAAAGATGATTATTCTCATTCACCGACCAATTTGTCTTTGCAGTCAGATCGTAAAAATTCAATGCAGATCCATCAAAGTCCTCATTCAGAAAAGGTCGTGCCAACACATCGATATACGATCTCCGTGCAGCAACAATAAAGGAAGCCTTATCCTTGATGATGGGTGCTTCCACCGACAGACGCGAAAAAATGAAACCTACTCCTCCATTTAATTCGAACTTCTTATTGTTACCTTCTTTCATCCGTACATCCAGAATTGACGAAAGTCTGCCTCCATATCTCGATGGAATACCTCCTTTAAATAACTGGACATCCTTCACAGCATCGGGATTAAAGACAGAATAGAAACCAAAGAGATGCGAAGAATTATACACGGGAGCTTCATCAAGAAGCACGAGATTCTGATCGATACTTCCTCCGCGGACATTAAACCCTGAAGCACCCTCTCCTACTGTTGTGACTCCTGGTAACAGCAAAATGCTTCGAAGGATCTCAACTTCACCGAGCAGCGTGGGTAATTTCTGAATGGTTCCAATGTCAAGCCGGTTTACACTCATCTGCAGCTCGCTCACATTGCGATCTTCTGCGTCTGAAGTCACAATGACCTCCTCCAACTCTGCAGACACGAGTTGCATTTCATAATCCTGGCGGATATTCTGTATGTCCAGGTCTATGATGGCTTCCAAACGCCGATACCCCAGATAGGAAATCGAAAGCGTATATCTGGCTGGAGGCAAAGACAGAGAGTAAAACCCATAGGCATTCGTCGTCGTGCCATTTTGAATTTCAGGTACGAAAATGCTTGCCCCAATCAGGGTCTCGCCGCTTGCAGCATCTTTGATATATCCGCTGATTGTGAGCTTTTCCTTAGCCAGCCCAGGTTCGGGGATTTGTGCAGTGAGTGAGGAAACCCACGTTGTCAGTAATACCAGCCCCAGACAAATGACTTGTAGTAAGTGCCTCACAGTGAGTAGTTTAGATTCTCAGTTAGCTCAGGAGACGAGTTGGATAGGATGCCTTATTGAAAAATTCATGAGGTAAACGACAGAAGCTGTGTATTGTTACCAAAACCGGCCATGTTTTCATCTGAGACCAAGAGGGATACCAAGAGCTATTCGACGTCTCGACGCGTGAAGGGCAGATTGCACAGAAAACTGAGTCTGTACTTGGCTCTGCTGCCCCCAACCCCTAAAGGGGAGAGCCAGCCCACTGAATAGGAAATTAACAAAGCGGGAGGGTCGTCCCTTTAGGGAATGAGGGTGAGGGTAGGCAAGATTAAAAAATGCAATCTGTCATACTCCAATATCGACAGTTGATTTGCCGGAATGGAGGTGTTTGCTATCTTTGCGCCTTCCAAACAGAATATTAAGATGAAGAAAGACACGCATCCAAAAGAATATAGAATGGTGGTTTTCAAGGATTTCTCCTGTGGCGACGCCTTTCTAACCCGTTCTTGTGCACCCACCAGTGACAAAATCACGTGGGAAGACGGGAAAGAGTATCCTCTCGTGAAGTTGGAAATTTCCAGCAAGTCCCATCCTTTTTTCACGGGTAAGATGAAGTTCGTAGATACTGCAGGCCGGATTGACAAATTCAACAAAAAATTTGCCACAACCCGGTACGCGAAAAAAGACGAATAACATAGCACCCATGAACATGTACGGGGTGTCTGTGCGGCCTGAAAAAGCCATACTGACATCCCGTTCCTTATTTATACCCACCGATTCAGACTCGAAAAGTCAGGCTTCAGGGCAATAGAACGACAGTTGATGTCGTCTCTTAGTAATTTTATGCCCGATGCGAAACCTGATCCTTTTCGATGATGAAACGCGTGAGCACCTGTTGCCTCTGACCCATACGAGGCCATCCAGTATGCTGCTTTGTGGCATCCTGAACCTCTGCGAAAAATGGGAAAACTACCTGCAAGGCAAAGCCTCATTTATCACCAGTGAATATCTGACCGGAAAGTTTCCTATCCAGATACATGATGAGAATCTGGTCATCAATGGCACAATCCTTCCTAATACGAGACTTGTAAAACTGATCGGTGAACTGAAGGCAAACGAAGCGTTGACTGCAGAAGGTGATCTTGTTGCCGCCAATATCCCCGGATCAGAATTCGATGCGATCATTGATGGGACGTTTGCCAATGAAATCGCGGGATACAAGCTGACAGAAACACCAGTCTCACAAATCCGGCGCAGTTGGGATCTTCTTCGTCTTTGCAAAGATGAGCTCCTGCGTGATTTTGAGCTGATCACAAAAAACCGAAGTTCACAGACATTAGACGTCACAAATGTGATGATTGGTGACGGCGACCTCTTTATGGAAGAAGGTGCATCTGTCTATGGCAGCATGTTCAATACGCATGCAGGACCGATCTACATTGGAAAAGGCGCAACAATCATGGAAGGTTGCTTCATCCGGGGACCGGTGGCCATCCGTGAAGGTGCAGTCCTGAAAATGGGTACCAAACTCTATGGACCTGTGGTCATTGGCCCTTATGCAAAGGTGGGTGGTGAAATCAATCACTCGATCGTCATGGCGTATTCGAATAAGTCACATGATGGCTATCTCGGTAATTCTGTGATCGGTGAATGGTGTAATCTCGGTGCCGGCACGAATGTCTCAAACCTGAAAAACAATTACTCCGAAGTACGCATGTGGAATTATGTGCAGCAGAGATTTGAGCACACCGGCCAACAATTTCTGGGCATCGTCATGGGAGACCATACAAAATGTGGCATCAGTACAATGTTCAACACAGGAACTGTGATCGGCGTGAGTGCAAATATCTATGGAGCTGGATATCCACGGAATTTCATCCCCTCTTTCTCCTGGGGAGGCGCGGCGGGTTGGCAGACGTTTCAGTTGGACAAAGCCCTTGCATTGGCCACAACGGTCATGGACAGGCGTGGCATGACCTTTACTGCAGCTGATCGGGATATCCTCACTTATGTGTTTAATCTTGCTGCACCTTATCGCACATGGGAAAAGAAGTGAGCAGCTCTAGTAAACCCGTCACAAAAGATTAAAGAAAAGACACCCGCCCGTACCAGAACGGTAGGTTCGGGCGGGCGAAAATCCAATGACACGAACAACTTCGTGTATTTCTTCTTTCGTGAAAATTCGTGTCCTTCGTGGACTGAAAAGTAAAATGAGTCACTACATGGCACCCAGTGAATCACCACAAACTCCTGTTTTCCCATGAAACCACCATTGTGGAAACGATTCTTGAGTTATATCACAGACCTCAGGCTGGAAGATGCCCCTTCCTACATTAATCCCCATCTCTTTGTCAATCTCTCAAGAGGTCGCTATCAGCTTGTGACATCACATGCTGTGTATTCGTTTGCCGATCTGTATGGAAATTTTGCGAGAGCTTTCCGGAAGCTGCATTGGGATAAATTGAAGGGAGATGAAGTACTCTTGCTGGGATTTGGATTGGGCAGTATCCCGTTTATGTTGGAAACCAAATTCAGGAAATCATTCCGATATACCGCAGTCGAGGCGGATGAGCAGGTCATCTATCTTGCTCAGAAATACGTGCTGGATGAATTGAAGAGCCCCATTGAAATGCATCATACAGATGCAATCAAATTTTTGCAACGTACAAACAAGCAATGGGATATGATCTGTGTGGATCTTTTCATTGATGATGAAATTCCCGCCGATGCCCAGACAAAAGAGTTTTTGGTGCGCTTGAGTGAATCAATAGTCGATGGAGGCATTGTGCTTTACAATAGTCTTGCGCGGACAAAAGATGATATCTTAAAATCGCGTCAGTTTTTGGATGAAATATTTCTTCCGGTGTTTCCCGCAGGTGGATATCTCGATGTAGGAGGGAACTGGATCCTTATCAACGATAAGAAGTTCTTTTGAGACGAGACTACTCCAAAAGTTTAACTTAACATTGTGGCCTTCGCAATGTATGATGCTGCCAACAGATTGACACAAGCACTTTATCAGAGCAAAATCACCCTTTGCGAAGAAACAGATGCGAACTATGACTGCTACTTTGGTTATGATGCCAGGGGTAATATGAATAACATCACACGCTATGGCTTCAAAGGGCTGGGGAGCACAGGCCTGCCGGAATATGACATCATAGATAATCTCTCCTTTACCGCTGAAGGTGCCAATATGGTGAGCCGGGTAGATGATGCAGCCGATCCGCAGAGAGGATTTATCGGTACTTATGCCGA
This sequence comes from Saprospiraceae bacterium, assembly GCA_035292505.1. Classification (GTDB taxonomy): domain Bacteria; phylum Bacteroidota; class Bacteroidia; order Chitinophagales; family Saprospiraceae; genus DATDQA01. The sequence continues at coordinate 29,855 of DATDQA010000231.1, forward strand.
GTATGAGAACTCATTTGGTCGCCTGGATCAGGATCTGGGACCCAAGGGTGTAGATGTTACCGCATAT
>DATDQA010000232.1:0-14550 GCA_035292505.1 Saprospiraceae bacterium
ATAGTTCCTGTATCGATTTTGTGGCATACTCACTATGTCGGAGATTCTTCTTTTTTAGACTCACCACTTGCTCTGTGATCTCCCGTTTTAAAGCCAATGGCATATCCTTCCTATCAATCGTGCGCGTGACGATATTTTCAATTGTTCCATTCTCATCAAAATCCGCAAGCCAGAGTTTTGCCGGAGCTTCAGGTGAGGTACGATAGTAAAAATTCTCGCCGCGATTCCCCATCACAAGATCCTGATCGCCATCATTATCAACATCCGTAGTCTCGATCGTATACCACCATCCAGAATAGTGTTCAAGACCAGAATCCGTTTTTATGAATTTCCCATTCTTGATAGCAAAGACAGTCGGAGCCATCCACTCGCCGGTAAAAATGACTTCCGGATTCTTATCTCCGTCCAGATCGGCTGCCGCAATATCTGTGATCATACCAAGCCTCCTGATCTCCGGAGCAATCGCATCAGTGACATCGGCAAATTTTCCCTTACCATCATTTTGATAGACATAACTCGGAGGACTCACTCCATAATTAAATGGTATGCTGCGACTGCCGACCAGGAGGTCGATATCTCCATCCTGATCAAAATCAAGTGGCAATACTGCCCCTGTATTGTACCCATTGTTAGGCAATGCAGAAGGACTCAGGACAAAGTGCCCTGTACCGTCGTTCATATACACGCGATCCTGCAAAGGTCTTGAACCAGGATCCGAAGCATTACCTCCGGATCCGACAATTAAGTCCAGATCGCCATCACCATCTGCATCAAAGAAAGTACTGCACACATCTTCAAAATCCTGCTCTCTTTCTAATCCTGTTTTCTCCTGTGGCGCAAACACTCCATTCTGTTGAAGATAGATATGTGCTAATTGATTCGCCGGGCCACCGATAAACAGATCAGAATCTCCATCCTTGTCCACGTCTCCCATACTCATTGCAGGTCCTTCCTTTGAAAGCTTTTTGACAATGAGTCCTTCGTGATAAAAATCCACAAAATGATCTTCAACCGGTATTTCGAATTTTTGATTTACCCTTGTGAGGTATTTCTGCGACTGACTCTCCGGCTGAAAGATCCGAACAGGTCTTTTTACAACATCGGTATAGCGTATTACCAACGCAGAGTCAAGAGGTGGATTCGCAATCACTGTCGATGATCTATCAGGCCAAATAATGACGACCGAGTCAATGCGCTGTACTGTCCCCAATCCGAAAAGCACCGGATAATCCACAGAGGACTGGAATCCCCTTGAAGGAATAACCTCTGTATAATGAATCGCATTGCCCGCATAGGCGGTGACTTTTGCGCCCACTGCAAATACATTTGGTGCAGTACCAACAAGCCGGATCTTCAGATAATGATTGCCTGAGTGTTCGGCGAGATTCTGATAGATAAAACATTCCTGGTTCAGATTGTTGACCACAAGATCAAGGTCGCCGTCATTGTCCAGATCTCCGTATGCGGCACCATTTGAAAAACTTGGCTCATCAAATCCCCATGATACTCCACGGTCTTCGAATTTCAGATTACCCAGATTACGGAAGGCTTTATTTACGACCGGATTCGACGGCATGTACTTTAAGACACTATCAAGCTCTTCTTTTTCACCGGTGAGTACCATCCGTTGTATGATCTCATTTGCAAAAAAGTCAATAAAATCCTGATCCGTGACATCCTGGTAAATCCCATTGCAGATATAGATGTCCCGGAATCCATCATTGTCCATATCAAATAATAGTGCTCCCCAACTCCAATCGCTGGCAGCCACACCACTGAAATAGGCGATCTCCGAGAATGAATGGTTTTTGTTATTCAGTTGCAGTGTGTTCTGCATGTACTGATGATAGAAATCCCGTTCGAGTTTAAGCTCGTACACAGCATACGTTTCGAACGACGAAGTTGTTTTGAGCCGGTATTCATCATCAGGAAGCATATCCGTGACGAAGATTTCCGGATATCCATCATTATTGATATCCGCCATATCCGCTCCCATCGATGAGAGGCTGAGATGTTGGATCCAGTTTTTAATTTCCTCTGAAAACGTGCCGTCGCCTTTATTGATGTATAGATAGTCCCGCTCAAAAAAATCATTGGAGATATACATATCCGGCAGATTGTCCCCATTGATATCACCGACTGTAACACCAAGGCCAAATCCAATCAGGCTGCTGTAGATACCAGCTTCCATCGTTACATCTGTGAAGCTGCCACCGTCATTTCTGAGAAACCTGGCCCCGCCGCCTTTGAGGAAGTCTGGTACCGGCCAATCCTCCGCACGAAGCTCCCGCTTACCACTATAATTAAGTGTATTGACAGGGATAAAACTGTTCTTGAGGATATAGCAGTCCAGGTCACCATCGGAATCGTAGTCAAAAAATGCTGCGTGAGTTGTATAACCCGCTTCATTGAGACCATATTCCTCTGCGCGCTCGGTGAACGTGAGGTCGCCATTATTGATATACAGTTCGTTCTGTCGATCATCCCCTTTCAGGTAGCCTGCTTTACATACATAGATATCAAGCCATCCATCAGCATTGACATCAACCATGACGACTCCAGTACTCCACCGATTTCTGCCTCCTACTCCGGCTTTCTGGGTAATATCCTCGAACCGAAAACCCCCTCTATTCCGATATAGCGCATCCTGACCCAGGTTATCGGTAAAATAGATGTCCGGAAGATTGTCATTGTCAATATCTCCTATGGCGACACCGCCGCCATTATAAAAATTGCGGTAATTGAAAATATTCAACTCCTGTGTATTCTGTACCGAATTCCTGAAATTGATTCCGGTGTCTTCTGATTTCACCCTGACGAACAACGGTTTGTCTGCTATGGAATCAGGTTCAGAAGTATGACACGCGATGAGACATACACAGATGCATGCCAAAAGTGCGGCACACTTAACATACATATAACGATCGATCAGGAATCTCATGACAAAGATTGCTCATGGATTTGGTGTGGAAAAAAAAGGCCACCCAATCAATGGATGGCCTTTGAATTATCTTTTCTAGTCACAATAATCAATAACCAGGATTTTGTACCAGGTTCGGATTTCCAGCTAATGATTGTGCAGGAATCGGGAAGAGCAGTCTTTCGGGACCTGAAGCTGCCTTCTCTTGCCATGCATTGAGGAACTTGCCAAAGCGGATCAGGTCTGTCCTGCGATGACCTTCCCAATATAACTCACGTCCTCTTTCCGCAAGTAGTACATCAAGATCAAGCGAACCCAATGCATCAGCATTCCGTGCGACTCTGATCTGATTGACAATTGCCAATGCGCTACTCGGATCACCGTTTCTCAGTTGAGCTTCAGCTTTCATGAGCATGACGTCAGCGAGACGATAGAAAACATAGTCGTTGTCTGCATTATCTCCACCATTATAGTCGACAGTATACTTGATGACACGAATACCTGTGATCTCAAGATTATTACCAGTCTCTCTAAGCGCTACCTCCCTGGTAAACGCAAGTGCATTTCCTTTTCTATCGAGAAGTGCGGTACCATTCTGGTCGAGTTGCTGACCAACCAAGAAACCGGTTTTAAGACCTCCTACGTCTGTCTGACCGGCGTAGTCACCACCTAACCGCACATCATCCGGATCGCCAAAGCTATCGTAGAAATCACTCAGCGTCGTGAATCCGTTCCAGCCACTTGGATTTTGATTGTAATGGAGACCACAGAACCATCTTGATCTTACGGCTCCACTGCTGCTACCACCTCTATTCTCACCAGTGAAGATATTTTCCGTAGAAATCTCATCATTGTTTGGAGCAAAGTTGTCGAAGTAGTTTCCAAGGCTATACTTCCCAGAATTGATGATCTGATCGGCGAGTGAAATGACTTGGTTCATATCCCCTTGATCGAATGTTGGTGACTGTCTGTTGAGAAAGGCACCTTTGTTCAGATAAGTTTTGATCAGAAGACCTTTTGCTGCATCCTTATTTGCGACATATGCTGGTCCATCGGGAAGATCACCCATGATGTCATTCATCTCATCTATGATGAAGTCAAGAGCCTCTTGCGCAGATAGTACTTGCGCGTCCTCAAGTAAGCTCGTGCCAGCCTCTCTGAAAGGCACCTGTCCCCATCCATCCGCAATTGCAAATACGCAGAACGCCCGCAGGAAGCGTGCTTCGGCTGCCTGTTGCGTACTGGGATTAAAATTGAGCAGATTCGTGGTATTGAACACCACCTGCAAAATCTCACTGAACGAAGCTGCCAAATAGGCGTGATCTGCTGCCCAGGTATGGCTATGCAACGATCTCCAGATGCCATTGTCATCCCAGTCCGGGCCACGAGTAGGACCCAATAGCTCATCAGACGTATGCATCTGCGTAACCATATGGTAACGCGCCACATCCTGAAATGTGCGCATACCATCGTAAGAAGCCGCGAGAAGGGAAGACACATCTACCAGCTTTGCTGCTTCTTCAGCCGTAAGATCTTCTCTGAGTTCTTCTTCCAGATCAGAACAGGAAAAAGAACATACTAAGACCAGCAGTGCAAGGAATATTTTGTTTTTCATCTTATTGAATTATATAAATGATTTAGAATGAAAAAGCCACGCTAAGCAAAAATGAGCGTGCAGAAGGGTACGGTACATATTCAATTCCAGAAGACGGAATGCCATTGGCCAAATTTACGGTATTTACTTCCGGATCGAAACCGGTGTAGTCTGTTATTACAAACAAATTCTGACCTGTCAGTGATACGTTGATATTATTAAATGACCCAACTTTACCAATTTCGTAAGACACAGTGGCATTCGCTAGTTTGATAAAATCACCGTCTTCAATATATCGTGACGATGGGGCAATTGCGTTTGCAGTACTCTCACGAATCTCACCCCCAATGAGGTTTGCATCAATATTTCTGGTTCCAAGATTACCAATTGGGAGGACTGAATTGGCAGTGTTGTTGTACAATTGATGTCCAAAAGCACCATTGAAATTCAAACCAACCGATAGTTTGTCCACAGTCAGATTAGCTGTTGCGCCAAGAATCAGGTCTGCATTGGGATCGCCGAGGACATAGAATACATCACCATTATCGCGGTATATACTATTGCCAGCATCATCGAGTCCCATGAATTCTCTCGTGAAAAATGTATTTAGCGGCTGGCCATTTGTCATCACCTGTACAGTCGCATCTGAGATACCCTGTCCGAACAACTCTCCAACCTGAATTGTCGCTCCATCAAAATTGCTGAATTCATTGTTTAAAAACGAAGCATTTGCACCAAGTTGTAGTGACACATTACTTTTTTCAATGAGGAATGCACTCAGCGCAATTTCAAGACCGCTGTTGACCACTTCGCCTGTGATATTCCTCCATGCACGTACTGCAGGTCCTGGTTCACTTACGAAAGGATCTAGCAATAAATCATCTGTATTTCTTGAGAAGTATTCAATCGTACCGCTTAGAGCGTAGTCAAACAAAGCAAAGTCCAAGCCTACATTCAATGTTGAAGACGACTCCCACTTCAGGTCGGGATTCGCAACATTTTCCTGTTGCACACCACCGGAAGTAAACTGATATCGCTCCTGAGCAGCACCCGCGGGGAACTCCTGGTTTCCTGTCTGACCCCATCCAAGTCTGAGTTTGAGATCATCAAAGACTCCTCCCGAGATAAAGTCTTCATTACTCAGTTTCCACGCCACTGCAAAGGATGGGAAGTAGCCGTAGCGATTGTTTTCGCCAAACTTACTTGAACCATCTGCGCGTATACTAGCTGTAAGCAGGTATTTGTCTTTGAGATTGAAGTTTACGCGTCCAAAGTATGACTGTAGTTCGGAAATCGGATCTGCAAATGAAAACGATAAATAGTCTGATGGTGCACCATTTTGAAGATTCACCGTATTATCACGATCCAACACATCGAATCCTCTACCAGCGAACGCCTCACCTCTGAAATCAAACTTTTGATACTCAAATCCCACTAATGCGCTGAATGAAAGATTTGATGTCAGATCTGTGTTAAAATTCAGGGTATGTGCATGCAATTGAGATACAAGATCCGTGTGTGAGATAGCAGCAAATCCGCGATTTTCGATACCCTGCACGTTGATCCAGCCACGAATATTTCCGCGCGTAGTTCCTTGTCCATAATTTACACCAAACCGGTAACGATATTGCAGCTTATCCGTGATATTCACAAATGGTGAAATACCAGCCAGCAACGTGGTGGTATTAGCTCTTTCATCATGCGCTGCAAGCAAGGCCACCGGATTAATAGTGGTTGCACCAACGAGGGGGTTATTCATACCGGATGTGAAGTCTCCGTTGTTAGTGTATAAAGGGACAGTTGGATTCCACTGTAGCGCCTGCGCGACAAGATTTCCGGTAAACCCCGCGTTGGTCGAAACCGGGGCAATATCCTCTGTTGCATGGTTTGCGACTATGAACACATCAACACCTGCACGGTCATCGAGGAAATCAAATGTGGAATTCAGGGCGGCGTTGTATTTTTTAATGCCACTTTCTCTGACAATACCCTCGATATCCGCGTAACCAAAAGACAAGCGATATCTGTTGTTATCTCCACCGCCACCGATTGAAAAATTATAATTCTGAGTAACTCCTGTGCGTAGAATTTCATCGAACGCATCTACATTGTCACCGCCATTGCCACCTGTATTTCCATAATCCTGTAAAGCACTTCTGTATTCATCACCATTCAACACTTCGTATTTCTTTAAGATGCTGCTGACACCGGCACTTACAGAAAAGTCAATGGTCGGCTGATCCGACAAGGATTTTTTAGTGGTGACCAGGATGACCCCATTTGCACCTCTGGATCCGAAGATTGCCGCTGAAGAAGCATCCTTCAATACCTCAATCGAAGCGATATCAGAGGGATTCAGGAAGTTGAGTGGATTTGAGTTTGGAATATCTCCGATGTCCGTACTGATCAAGCCAGCTCTGGCAGATCTGCCGTCCAATGGGATTCCATCAACCACATAGAGTGGATTTGCACCCGCACGAATCGAGTTGTTACCTCTGATCTTCACGGTCGCTTCTCCTCCTGGCTGTCCACTGTTGTTTATTACGTTGACACCAGCAAGACGTCCTTGTAATAACTGATCCGGTGAAGTAAAAATGCCCTTGTTGAAGTTCTCGGCTTTGAGTGAGGCCACTGATCCAGTCACATCCCTCTTGAGGACAGTGCCATAACCAACTACAACAATTTCATCCAAAAGCTGACCCTGTACCAGAGTCACGTTAACCGTACTCTGGCCACTGACTGTAATCTCCTGACCCTGATATCCTGTATACGAGAATACCAGGACGTCGCCGTCATTTGCCCTGATCGTATAGTTCCCATCAATGTCCGTAATGGTTCCGGATGACGTCCCCTTGATAAGGATGTTTGCACCGATTAACGGTTCCCCGGTATTATCTACAACAGTACCGGAGATTGTCCTCTGCGCGAATGTCATCGCGGCACCGAACAGGATACAGATGCCGAGCAGAGAGATCCTTCGCAGGGATGAGTAAAGGTTTCCTTTCATACGTGCTCAAAATTTGATAGTGATGTTTTGAAAAAATTTCCGGAAAGAGAAGGGTTCCGCCGTGGGCAGGCAGATATCGCGTAACGGTAATGAAACCGAAAGCATTGCGATACAATTGCTCAAACCCGCTGTCGACTCAACCTGATCTTGAGTATTCATCATTCGTAAAACCCTCACAATAGTACAATTAGCGCTAAACTTCGACTGGTTGCCAGAGTCCACTTGTTAAGACACCCACCAACAGGGTGTGCCCAAAGTTAAAAGAACTTTACAGATCGTATACTCTTTTACCCTCTTTAGCAACTCTTTTACCTTCATTAATAACTCCTGTCCAGGCCAAATCGCTGTCACCCGCGGAAACTCAGGTCGTAACCTGCCCAAGAATGCGCCGAATCTGTCTTGTATGATGTGTGAGATGATCTTCGAAAAAAATCAGCATTTGAAGGAGAGTTATCCTTCCTGCATAAGGGTGTTTGTAGGTGAGCTTGTGTGTAAGCCCTTCTTCATGCCCGGCCAACAACTTCCTAAGCTCCTGACGTAAGTCTTTCCATCCCTGTTTCAGTTGCCCCAGACCCAGGACAGTTTGGTTATTACTCATATCGATGTGTGGTGGTGATTTGAATTTAAGAGGTGAATACAGTACCCATTTCAACAGAAGCGAGCGGAACCATGCATCCGGACCCTTTACCGGGATAGTCTCTGACTTTGTAAGTTTATGACACACATATTGCATCGATGCCTTTTCTCCGAGGTAAATATGGTTGAGTGCTTCCAGGGCGTTCCAATATCCTGGTTTCGGTTTTTGGGTCAAGAGTTCAGGTGGAACCCTATTGAGATATTGGAATAGTTCTAGCGTCTTTCTATCGAGCGCATCCAGACGGCGTTCTATTTTAGGACGGAGAGGCATAGCCAGGTAAATGTAAAGAACGAGATGGGTAATCATCGCGTCGCCGTTGACCATTGATTCCGTATCCCGTCCCGACACTTATCTTTGGCCACCTGAATCAACCAGCCTGCATATTCAGATATGATGGATTCAATACTAAAAACAATTAAGTAAAAATGGACTTGACATCGGGCACCACGCAGACCGGTGTGGATATCGCCGCTCTCAACCAACAGATCTATATCGACAGTGCCTTCGTGGACCGTATCTATAAGAACTGCGAACAGGTCATTGTAGGACAAACACACATGGTCAACCGCTTGCTGCTGGGACTTCTGGCAAATGGACATGTGCTCCTGGAAGGACTTCCCGGGCTTGCAAAAACACTGGCAATTAAGACCCTGGCATCCAGTATCCATGCCAAATTCCAGCGGATCCAATTCACCCCGGATCTGCTTCCGGCTGATATTATCGGGACGATGATTTATAATCCGTCCACGTCTCAGTTTACCGTCCGGCAGGGACCCCTTTTTGCACACTTTATCCTTGCAGACGAAATCAACCGCGCACCGGCTAAAGTGCAGAGTGCTTTACTCGAAGCCATGCAGGAACGACAGGTTACGATCGGAAAAGAAACGTATAAACTGGAAGAACCTTTTCTGGTACTCGCAACGCAAAATCCTATTGAACAGGAAGGCACATATCCCCTTCCTGAAGCACAGGTAGACCGTTTTATGTTGAAAGTCAAAATCGACTATCCTTCACGGGAAGAAGAACAGCAAATCATCCGGTATAACCTCAGTGGACAAACTTCTCTTCCGGTGTCACCTGTGATCGAAACACATGAAATCCTCAAGGCCCGAGGGACAGTGCAAAAGGTCTACATGGATGAGAAAATCGAAAACTATATCCTCGACATCGTATTCGCTACACGCAATCCGGGGAAGGCCGGACTCAGTGAACTGACTCCACTCATTTCCTATGGTGCTTCGCCACGCGCCAGCATTTATCTCGCCACCGCTGCAAAAGCATTGGCGTTCATGCAGCGAAGAGGATATGTGATTCCTGAGGACATCCGTGATCTGTGCTTCGATATCCTGCGTCATCGTATCGGCCTCAGCTACGAAGCAGAAGCGGAAAATATCGACCAGGAAACCATCATTCAGAAAATTCTCGATACGATCGAAGTCCCCTGAACATGTATTTCCGATCTACCCTGTTCCTGCTTTTTGCCTGTCTGTTGCATTCAAATGATCTGTATGGGCAGACATCGCCTACCATCTCTGCGGAACTGAAAGCGCGCTTTGATGAACCACTGTCCGTACAATGGGTTCATACGTTCAAAGGAGTCTGGCAAAACTTTTACCCGCTGGTGATTGTCCTTGGTTATGATGGCACGACGTATCACGGTACTATGCATCTGCAAACAGGTGATCTCTCCTTTGATCTGGAAGGATATCAGCAGGACGGCAAGGCGATGATCCAGGAAATCGATCAGACGGGAAGGACATCGGGGTATCTCGTGGTAGAAATTGTGGACGGTAGAATGACCGGGCAATGGTGGTCAGTAGACTTCTCAAGAACGGCGACACTCTTGTTACGAAATGAAGAGGTTGTTGAACTGCGCAAATTCGAACCTGAGCTCATGGTGTATGACGGCAGTATTGCCAGTACACGTGTAAGCCTTGTCATTCAACGTGAAGAATCGGATCTTCTTTCGGGCTTCTGTACACTTGACAAGAATAAGGAGCTCTACCGTCTCACCGGCAGATGCGAAGAAGAAGCCTGCGACAAGATGAGGTTTGAGATGAGATCAGCGGATGGAAACATCAGACATCTTCAGGGCACTCTCCAACGCAATGCATCTCTCCGCGCACAATTGTCGTTTGATCATGGCGAGACACAGGTAGGTACTGTAAACCTTATGAAGCGTTATCCCATGCATCGGCTGCTCTATGCCAACTATGTCGGTAATGTGGATTGCCTCTACCCTGTCTTGTCCGAACCTTCTTTTGACATATGGCTCAAGACCCAGGTAGAGACATGGTATACCGATATCCGCAGTCATTTGGATTCTTTGCAAACGGCATCTGGCATACCGGGCCCTGATGAAAGATGGAGCATGCAGGCTTCTGCCTGGATTGACTTTACACTGCTCTCTTCCGAGAAAATCAGTGGTATCCTGACCATGTACAATCCAAATCGCCAAGGCTATGATCGTTCTGCGTTCATCTTCGACACTAAAAACGGGAAACCGCTTTCTATAAGAGATTTGAGTCGCAAATCACAGTTTGAAACTGTTTTGTGCACAAAGGCAATGCTTGTAAAGGAGAGTGACTCCGATGACCCTGCGTATCTCACCTGGTTGGAGGCTGCTGATTTTCATCATATCTCTCTTGCCCCGGACGGCTTTGTGCTCTTTACGGATTTTGATCCGACCTACGGCGATACCTGGGTGAAACTGCAGTATGTTGATTATACCGAAGCTTTGAAGCGCAATACGTTCGTATTCGAGATGATGAATAAGTAGGTGCTCATGGACACACGTGAATTACTGAAGAAGGTCCGGAAGATCGAGATCAAGTCAAAGGGACTGAGCAAACATCTCTTCTCGGGAGAATATCATAGCGCCTTCAAAGGACGTGGGATGTCCTTTAGCGAAGTCCGCGAATACCAGTATGGTGATGACGTCAGGAATATCGATTGGAACGTCACTGCCCGTACCGGTGACCCACATATCAAGATCTATGAAGAAGAGCGTGAGCTCACATTGATGTTGCTGGTGGATGTGAGCCCGTCTTGTTCTTTTGGTACAATCGATCAATTTAAAAATGAGGTCATCACTGAGATCTGCGCTGTCCTTGCATTCTCAGCGACACAAAACAATGATAAAGTCGGGCTCATGCTCTTCAGTGACGATGTAGAACTTTACATTCCGCCCAAGAAAGGACGTTCACATATTCTGCGCATCATCCGCGAACTGATCAATCACGACCCAAAAGGACATGCCACAAACCTGGGGTTGCCCCTGCGATATCTGAACAATGTGATAAAGAAACGTTGTATTGCATTTGTGCTCAGCGATTTTATCACACATGGCTATGATGAAGCCCTGCGTATTGCAGCAAAGCGGCATGATGTCATCGGGTTTATGCTTTATGATCGTCATGAGAAGGAATTACCGAAGGCGGGATTGCTCTCTGTGAAAGATCGGGAAAGCGGAGAGACCTTTCTCATGGATACGTCAAGCCATACATTGAGGTCCATTTACAAGCAACGTTTTACGCAGCGGCTACAGGAGTACAAACAGATCTTTGCGCGGAGTAATGCGGACTCGATTTATCTGCAGACGGATGCGTCGTATATCACGGCGTTGCATCAGTTTTTCAAGAAGAGAGCAAGGTGATTGATAATGATTGATTGATTAATTGATTAATTGATTAATGATTGATTGAAAACAGAAGGCGAAGGAAAGCCGAATTTGTGAAAGGGATAAAAAATGCAATTAAATAGTCAATATAAATCAACTTTAAAAGGTGAGCCTAATCCTAATCAATACCGCTGTCGATGGTCACAGCCAGATTGCCGGCAAGTCTGGGCTCAAAAAGATATTAGTCAGTTAGATCAGTTAATTCATCATAAGAAGAATGTTGCGAGGGTTTCTCATCCCACTTTTTGGAGAGGACTTTTCTTCCTCAGCCTTCGCCTTAGCCTTAGCCTCTTCCTATGCCTTGGCTTCCACCTGTTATACGGACAAGCTAGCCTGAGTATTGAACGGACTCAGGCACTCATTGGGGATCAGCTTGTACTCACATTACAAATCAATACACCTTCCGGCACGGAATGGGTGAATGCAGATGTCATGCCGGCAGATACCGTAGCGGCGGTCGAAGTGGCAAGCATAGGAGAGGTACAGCAAACCACTACTGGTTCGTATACCCAGTTCCTCAAGACATGGACCATTGCTGTGTTTGATACAGGACTGATCCGTGTTCCGGCGATGCCCGTGATATTGCAAAGCTCTCTGGGCATGGATACCCAATACACCAACGATATCCCACTTCTGATTGCAGGAGTAACGGATAGCCTCGGACTTGCACCTATCAAACCAATCCAGCGGGAACCTGCAAAGTTGAGCGACTATCTCGCATATATCGTGGTCGCCATCGTGCTGTGTGTACTGGCAATTTTTGCAGTGATGTACCGTCGGCGTAAGCCAAAACAGAAAAACGTGATTGAAATCAGAGATGAGAAACCGGCGCATGTCCTCGCTCTCGAACAACTCGATGCACTTGAACGGGAAAAACTCTGGCAACAAGGCTTGATCAAGGAGTATCATTCGCGGATGAATTATATCATGCGGACTTACCTGGAGCGACGTTATCGCATTCCTGCACTGGAATCCACGAGCGGCGAGATCATGTCTCATTTGCGGCAGATTAACTTGTCGGAGGATCTGGAAAAACAAATTCAGGAGGTGATGACAGTGGAGGACCTGATCAAGTTTGCGAAAGCCGAACCTCCGGTTGATATTCATGCTCAATACCTGCAATTTGCCCGCTCTCTGATTTTGCAGACAAAAATTGATGCCCAAATACCCGTCGCAAATGAATAGTGGAGTTCCGTTTGCAGATCCCTATTGGCTATTACTCCTTTGGGTGATACCTGTGATGATATATTGGCATGCATGGAAGGGAAAGAAAGCAGAAGTCCATATTGGCATGCCGGATTTGAAGCGACTCTATTTCTATCGTGGGTGGAGAGCAAGGTTGGATCCTGTGTTGACGATTCTGAAATACCTGAGTTTAGCTGCGTTGATTGTAGCTATGGCACGTCCGCAAAAAACACTGAAAGAAGAAACTGTGAAGGCAGAGGGCATTGACATTTTCCTTGTGATGGATCTTTCAAGCAGCATGCTGGCGAAAGACTTTAATCCGGATCGTCTTGAAGTGAGTAAACGTGTGGCAATCGAGTTTGTCGAAAAGCGGCCTTATGACAGGATAGGTCTTGCTGTGTTTGCCGGTGAAAGTTTTACACAATGCCCGTTGACAACAGATCACAGAGTCGTGAAAGACTTCTTAGCAAGCCTCCAATGCGGCGTCCTGCAGGATGGCACCGCGATCGGCATGGGTCTCGCAGCCGGAGTGAATCGCCTGAAGGATAGCGACGCCAGAAGCAAGGTCATCATCCTACTCACCGACGGTGTAAACAATGCGGGCTATATCCAGCCTCTCACGGCGGCAGAAGTAGCGAAAGAATTCGATGTGCGCGTGTATACGATTGGGATCGGGACACGAGGGGATGCGCTCGCTCCCATGAGCCGTCGTGAAGATGGGCGCTATGTATTTGGTATGACGCGCGTCGAGATCGATGAAGGGCTCATGAAAGAGATTGCCATGATGACGGGAGGACAATATTTCCGCGCGACATCTGCAGAGAGTCTCGAGCGAATCTATGCAGAGATCGACCGGCTTGAGAAGACAGAGATGGAAGTGAGTGTGTTTAATCGATACAGTGAGGAATATTACAAATGGTTGATTGCGGGGATGATTGGGTTGGGATTGTATTTTATTTTAAAATGGACAGTCCTAAGAAGGATTCCGTCGTAGTATTCTTTTAGAGTACCCGTACCAGAAGTGTTCGGATTTCAGTTGTGATCAGAATTCTTAACTGAGTTGAAATATTACCGTCTATTTTTCAATGATCAATTTTTTCATGAATCTCGTTTGATTAGCTACCACAAGTTCAATGATGTACACTCCCTGTTGAAGTTTTGAAATATCCAGGGCGTTATTTACCGGTTTCCTTTGCATTACTTTTTGCCCGGTTTGGTTATACATTATCGCATCATCTATCGTTACTCCGTTTGGAGTGGAAATGTTGACGGTATTACTGCATGGATTTGGATAAACTGTGAAATACACATCCTCTATTGGTCGGGATATGATGCTTGTTTCTTGGTCATAAAATATTTGAATCGTTTTTACACGTTCCTGACCCTCCGTCATTCCGCCGGCAACAATAAAGCAATTTCCGACTCCAACCATAGAATGGGACGCAACGGGTTGACTCAGATAGTCTACGAGGGACCATGTGTCCGAGGCTGTATCATAAATATCAACAACATTAGAAAAATCTGACAA
>DATDQA010000233.1:0-8849 GCA_035292505.1 Saprospiraceae bacterium
GTTTGACTCAGCATGAGCAATGAGTCCTCATCGCAAATGTCCAGATCGGGACCTGCCCAGAGCTCCTGAATATATACGTCGATGGTATCTGTGCAACCCTGTATAGAATATATATAACTATATGTCTGATTAGGCGCTACATTCCAGGCGCGAATCCTCCCAAGTACAGGATTAATGATTCCGGGGCCACTCCAACGACCTCCATATGGATCAGCGATAAGGTCAAATTCCTGTGCGCTGCAGATTGTATCTACATCCGGTAAGGTGATGCCGGCCTGTACATTAATGCGTTTGTAACCGATGCATCCATTTGGTGCTGTATAATTGACCACGAAAGAACCTGTTTGCACCGGACTGAACACACCACCGGTTGTGATATTTGGTCCTTGCCATATACCGCCTGGCGGATTGCCGCCATTGACAACAAAGTCACCGCTGTTGAGGCAGGCCGCCTCTATACTTCCCGGATTGACCGGCAATACATAAACAGTATCATAGGCTTCACAACCGTTTGGCGCGACATATGTCACAATGTCAATACTCAGACCAGCGGCTGTACTCCAGCGCCAGAACTGATACCTGCCTTCCTGTTGCAGCCATTCGGGAATGATTGTGGAATAATACCTGCCTCCAGGCATGCTCGATTGGTAAAAGTGATCTCCAAGACTTGAACAGACTGTGTCCTGGATGCGATTGAGAATCACCGGATTTTCAAGTGGTATATAATTGTATTGCGCCATCGCCGTCTGCATACTGACAGGATCGGTCACCGTCACTGATATCAGGATAGGTATGTCGGTGCAGATGTCTGCTTCGGCCTGGTTTAGCGGAGCATGGCTCCATATATATTCATAGGTGACACCCGCGTCTCCAATGATCACGGCCTGAACCCTCCCGCAATCACCCACGCATGCTTCGCTCACAAGGTTGATCACCACCTCGAAGGGGCAATTCATCAGTTCAAAGACCAGGTTCGCGCTGACATCGTGCCACTCACCACAGACATCCTGAATGGCACCATTGAAGAGCAATCTATAAATTCCAGGCCGGGTAAGTGGGGATGCAAAGATGACTTCAAAGAGTTGTCCCATTTCACCGGACATGCAGTCAAGAGGGTTGATCTGGGCAATGGCCGGGGCACCAGGTCCGATGATTGTAAACTGACCTGGACCGAGCATGTCGCAATCGACGGGAATGTCAAACTGAAAGATAATGGCGGACATCGGGCAGGTCAGCATGCTGACAAGTTGCAGTGTGGGAGGCACAGGCTCGTCGATCTCTACCGACCAATCGAGAACCCAACCCGCCGCGACGATATTATCATCACTGATGAAGCGAAAGGTCACGCAGCCGCTGGTCGCTACAAGTACGGGCGGAGGTTGGATACTCCCGGTGAGTATCGCCAACACAGGTGATCCCGTATTCGGACCATCGTAGACTGTCAATACATCGTAAGTTTCTTCAGTTGCAAAGAAATTAAATACGACAATGATTTCATCAGCATCGTCCACGCAGATAGTGAAGGTGTAGTCCTCATTGTGATTATACTGCCCTTCTTCCGGACCATCCTCACTATCCGTAAGAGTGCCTTCACAATCATTGACGAGGGCATTCTGCATCATATAAGTTGGCTGTGCCTTGCTCTCTTGTACAAGGAAGAGACATGCGATGATCGCAAGCAGAAAGAAAAGGAACTTCGCTTCCAACGCATGCTTCCGTTCGGGATAGTGTGGCATTTATTGTTTGGTAATTACGACAATGCCGGTTTCCAGCAGATTGCTTTCATTACCCGCCCTGTCGATCATTTTTATTTGAAACTTCGTTTGCTCTCTATCGCCATTGCCAAAGAGGAACAAGCTCGGAAACTCAATACTGAGCTCGCCCTGGATGGGCACTTCAACGCCCGGTGGTGCCAGAGGACCTATGTAAAACCCGTCAAATGCCTCAAGTCTTATGTCGCGTACAAAGAGGGCATATTCCTCGGCGTCTTCAAAGCCGAGGTCCCCATTCCCATCCTGATAAAAGATCCCGATGCGCAAGACATCTTCATATTGTCTGATCGTGTCGTGAGACAAATCGAGCAAAGCGATTTCCGGCACAGGCGAAAAGACTACGCCATCGTCCTTGCCACATCCCATGAGGATCAACAAGAAAGGGACGATGCACGCACTACTCCGCCCAACGAAAAGACATGTAACTCTTGATATAGAAGATACCATTGTCGGTTGGAATTTCTGTCACTGGATTTTGATCGTCTTGTACATAGACCCGGAAATACCATTGCTCCTGTTCCGGATCAAACTCTGTCATGGGATTGATGTCGATATAATGAGTATATGAAACGAACTCAGCGTAGAACCCTCGCTCAATACGTGGACTCGCGAGGATATGCAACTCCTGTTCCTCTGAGCCGTCAAATGCATTTGGATTAGTAGAAAAGGCGATACGGTTGTATTGCAATTCCTCAGGCATGAGCACATCATGTCGGAACGCAAAATAGAAACGGATATCAGAGGCATCGACAGGCATGATCAAAGGTCCTGTCCCACCATCCCTTGACATCCATAGATCTGCCTGGGACGCGCCTGCTCCCAGAAGTACCGGTGCCGGGTAGTTGATCAGACGGATATTGCCCATGATGTCAGGTGCTCCGTTGCTGATCCAATTTTGAATATTACCGATGTAAATATCTTTTTTCTCCGGCCAGTCAGAGTCGGGCTCTATCTGGATGGGCATGGCGGGTGTCAACAGATTATTAAGTCTCGCCAGGATGACAGATGCCTGCGGTTTGAAAGGTTCTACCCGGTAGGTATAATTCCCGTCATTCTTTACCGGGACCTGGTATACGAGTGTATTATATGCGCTCCCCAGAGTCCTGTAATCCGGTTCAAATGTTCCATCATGACATCCCACGTTCGCACACGTAGGTTTGAGCACATTTTGGTAAATACCTGCAAATGAGTTGGGCTCGGGATTGATAATCTCAAGGCGTACAGTGTCCTGGTTAACGACCTGTCCGTCAAATGGATTCACAGGATCAACTTCATTGCAAGCTCCTGCCAGCAACATCGCAAATCCCAATAAGGCAATCCATGCAGTGCGCATCTCTATATTCGGTCAAAGAGTGAACGTGCTGCCGGGTCGAGCAAGCCCTGGCCTGCGACAATGTCCTTGATACCGAAAAGGTCGGCGATCGTCGGTACGATATCCGCTGCATCGCCAATAGGGTTTTCGGCTCCTCCAATCCGCAGACCGCCATCGATACCGGGACCCACTATCAGGCTGAAGATGCGCCTGGTGTTGACATTATTCCCCGAGTGATCATATGCATACCAATCATTATCATCCTGAATAGGATTGTGATCAAGGTCGCGGCCATGTTCGGGCATCACGAGTAATGTTGTCTTGCCTGCCATTTCGGGGATACGCTGGATCTCACGCCACAGGAAACCGACGCCGTGATCAGCCCTGTGTATGTTCTTCAGATAGGATGTATAATCTGCATGACAGACATCGATATTTGTCATGTCCACAACCATCAGCCTGGGTTTAAACCAATTGAGAAGCTCTACCGCAAAGCCGATTGTCTTCAGGTCACCATTATCATTGACCGGAGGAAGAGCAACAGTTCCCGCATTCACTTTTTCAAAAGTACTCTTCACAAACTCCTTGATCCTGTCCTCCTCATCAACATCATTATATAAGTGGGCGATTTCGAGGCCTTCCTGTATAAAATTCTGGTTGAGGAACTCGCGCATTTCCAGGATCATATTCCACTCGGTCTCCGGGTGATAGTTCTTAAAATGCATGAAGTGTTGCATTCCCGGCGAACCGAAAGTCGTCGTGGGTGCGATGAAATTGCCACCGTATTTTCTCCCATAATCTGCATTGGCCGAATAGTTGAGAAGTGGTCGCGAGCCGCCGATATCCACGCTGACAAACCAACAATCCGTTGCTTTGAAACCGGCGTGGCGACGGAGGTATTCAAAAATGGTAGGTGATGCGGGACGGGTTCTCAGCCCTTGTGTGATGTAATAATTACCGGAAACACCTGTGCTCAGTCCATTGAAATGGCCTGCACCTCCTTTGGAAAATCGCACTTCGGGAAACAAGGTCCCAAGCTGGTCGAGTGGTGTCTGAAGAATCGGATCGATAGGAATGCCGCCTATGGTATTGTTGACTGTATCGTCCAGACCATACGCGATTTTATCATCCGGCGGTGCACCGCTGAGCAGGTTATACATGATATTACCTTCCACGTCTTCATTCTGTCCCTCAGCGAGATAGCGTTTGAGTACTGACTCCTGTTGCCTCACGCCTCCTGCAAAAAGCACGAAGACGACATAGTCTGCAAGGGGTGGGGTCGTCGTGCTTCCGAGGAGTCCGGATGGCAACACATATGGCATGGACAGTGTCGCCGCAGATGCTACCGTGGAGGTCTTGACAAATGTTCTGCGTTTCATGATTGGCAAGGATTAGTAGTGAAAGTGTTCGTTAGACGTAGCGAATGAAAAGTAAACCAGCTCCGGTGTCAATGCAGGCCGGCTTTCGATATAGTTAATCATCCATTGGAGTTCCGCTTCAGTAGGTTGCCTGACAAGAAACCGTGTGTAGGTTTCACGCACAAACGTCTCCGGATCCTCACGCATCGACTCGGCCGAAGGAAGCTTCACATTGGGATCGTTCATGTATTTGCTCACGAGGATATCATAGGCAACCTGTTTGTCGCCAATGGATTCAATGGCTTTCAAGGCCTGCAACATCTGGTTGGGCCCTATTGCAGATTGAAACATGTTGGAATAGAGGACAGAGATATACTGCGCATGCGTCTTGGCTTTGTCCTTCTCCGAGTTTACAGGTGTGATCTCCAGGTCATCAATACCGTATACGAAGTCTTCCTCATGGCAGGTGCAGAGGAAGATGCTGAAGATGCATAGCAACGGGATGAGCGATCTACCTGAAATTGGCGTATTCATCTGTTACAAGGATTTGTGTAATGACCCAATTGATGTCTTTTGTGTTGATATATGTGGGGAGTAGTGTCACAGTTTCGGCTGCCGTTGGTGGTCTGCTCAGAAAGACCTGGAAGCACCAGATAAGCATACCCTCGAGCATTTCATCCGATTCCGTCAGGATCCTGATGTAATCATTCTTATCCGACCCAAGCGAGCCAAAGAGCTCATCCGTCTGATTGTTCTGGATCATGTTGAAACTGCTGTTGAACTCCTGGTCTGTCGGCAGTCGCCAGATGAGCTGATCGAATGTTGCCCTGACAAAGTTGAATGTATTCATATTGATCAGATCGTACACTCCATTGTCGATCATAAAAGAGTACATCTGGTGACAGGTAATCAATCCGTCGTACAGAGCCTGACGGCTTTCAAGGGCTGCCTCGTTCCTCCTGATCTCATTTTGCTTCCGGTAGAAAGCATCCCAGTTGCCCTCCAGCGAATCCTGCAGAGCTCCGAATTTCAGGACGTTGATCCTCAGCTGGATATCGCCGTCCGAGGCACCTTCCAGGCATCGCACTTTTGCGAGGTTATAAAGATTCTGTACATAGGCTGCCTTATAGGAGAATTCATTTTCACGGTAGGTGGTGTCGGTCATGAGGACTGTGATGATGCTGTCGCGGGTCTCCCTTTTCAAACCTCCTGCCTTCAACCGTTCCACCTCCACTATCAGTTCATGATCCAGGGGTTCCCTGCCGATAAGATCGATATACAGTCTGTTGACATAGTTGTTGATCTTGATATCGGAAATATTGGTGACTGAATAGGGGGGATTGCCGTCGATGACGACCAGGTCCTTTGAACATGACAACAGCATGATCAGCCCCAGGGAAACAGCAGAGATTTGACCTAACCGACTCACCGATCTTTTTGTTTTTTTAATAATGACCCCCGGCAATGATCAAACATTGCCTCAAGGCCTGAAAAAATCGCAATTATGAAGTATGCGCCAGGCGCGCTCAAAGGGGAGAAACCAATCTAAGTTAGCAGATTCATTGGAAAGTGGGAATAGCATGCTGGAGAGGGGTGTGTGACAAACTGTGCAGGTTCATACTTCTTAAAAGGGGCGAGGTGACCTCGAAGCCTGCCCGACTATGTCATTCAGGCGGGCGTCCGACTCAGGAGGACCTTTCCCAAAGGGACTCCTTTGGAGCGAGCGCCTGCGGGAGGGAACCCTTTGAAATCCTGCAATTTGACACACACCTCTGGAGAGAACGTGCCTTTGGCACGCGATGTTACCGAGTATCGACTGTTTCCTGACCTTGAATCTATTTAGCTTTGTTCAATTAAAATCGAGTAATCATGGGAACTCAAATGCCAAAGTGCAAATTGGGAAACAGCAGCCTGGAAGTCTCGGCTATCGGACTTGGTTGTATGGGAATGAGTTTTGGTTATGGTCCTGCTCCTGACAGAAAAGAAATGATTTCGCTTATACGTTCATCCGTTGAAAAAGGAATCACATTTTTCGATACCGCGGAAGTGTATGGCCCGTTCACCAACGAAGAACTGGTTGGTGAAGCACTGGAACCTTTCAAAGGACAAGTGGTGATAGCTACAAAGTTCGGATGGAAACCAAATTCTGATGGCAGTGGCAGATGGAATGAGTTAGATAGTCGTCCTGAGCACATTAAGCTTGTTGCAGAAGAATCGCTCAAACGGTTGAAAATTGATGCACTGGATTTATTCTATCAGCACCGTGTTGACCTGAATGTCCCGATTGAAGATGTTGCAGGTGCTGTGAAAGATTTGATTAAAGAAGGAAAGGTGAAACACTTCGGACTTTCGGAAGCCGGTGTAAAAACAATTCGTAAAGCACATGCAGTGCAACCTGTCACTGCGGTGCAGAGTGAATATTCGTTGTGGTGGCGACAACCCGAAGCAGAATTGTTGCCGGCTCTTGAAGAACTCGGAATTGGATTTGTCCCGTTCAGTCCACTTGGTAAAGGTTTTCTCACAGGAAAAATCAATGAGGATACAAAGTTTGAGAGTTCCGATTTCCGAAATGTTGTTCCCCGTTTTTCACCTGAGGCACGAAAGGCAAATCAGTCATTGGTTGAGTTACTTGGTAAAATTGCGGAACAGATGAATGCAACGCCTGCCCAGGTTGCACTTGCATGGCTGCTTGCACAGAAGCCCTGGATTGTTCCGATTCCTGGCACTACGAAGTTGCATCGGCTTGATGAGAATATAGGAGCCATCGAAGTTGAATTTACGGCTGACGAACTCCATGAGATCGATATTGCGTCTTCAAAAATTAAAGTCCAGGGTGACCGCTATCCTGAACACTTGCAAAAACTTGTAGGGCGGTGAATGGAATCTTAATTCCTGGTTACAAGAAAAAAAGTCAAAATGCCCACCTGAATGACCTTAGTCGGGCAGGTAAAATTCTAAATGTATTGCCACTCTTCCCAAATTCAGAATTAAAGTCAAAATGTAAAATGTAAGTTCACTCCGAAAAATACTTCACTGCCCCCTAACCCCCTAAAGGTGGAACCGCCGCCCGCGTAACACGTTGAAGTTCAATGCGCGCTGACTTCCCCTATAGGGGACCGAGGGGAGTGCGAGGGCAAAAGATGACTTTTCGGAGTAGACTCAAATGTAAAAGTCATAATATAAAAATAAGGTACAGTCACTGTTGACTTTTACATTTAACGCCTAACATGTCATTGATTTTTGACTAAAAAGGAGAAAAGAAGTATGATTAACAAAGAAGTTTGGCTCATTACTGGTGCACATCGAGGTATGATCTGCATTAATGCGAGTTTGCGGGCCATCGTTGGCAGAACACAACTGAAGCAACTCATTTTCGGATGACCGTTGAACTCGGAAAAATTCATGCGATCTTTCGCTATCCGGTAAAGTCGATGGCAGGCGAAGAAACTGATGCTGCGAGTTTGGGCTGGTACGGAATTGATGGTGACCGACGCTTTGCGTTCCGTCGCGTTAATGACCAAAGCGGGTTCCCCTGGTTGACAGCAAGCCGGCTGCCTGAGTTACTCCTCTTTAAACCGATTAATACTTCGCCTGTATATGTGCGTACACCAGAGGGCCGGGAACTTGCACTGCATGGAGAAGAGTTGCGCGCAGAGATTTCACGTCGACACGGCGCTGAGGTGCAGTTGATGCAACTCAATCAGGGCATCTTTGACGAGGCAAGTATTTCGCTGATCAGTCTCGCCACGATTCGTCGAATTGAACAGGAAGCTGGGCGGCTACTTGAGATTCAGCGCTTTCGGCCCAACCTCGTGGTCGAAACACTGAGTGAAGAGCCTTTCGCAGAAGACCAGTGGGTCGGCCAGTGTCTGGTATTTGGCGCAGAGACCGAAGCTCCGGCCATGAATGTCATGATGCGCGACAAGCGGTGTGTGATAATCAATCTCGACCCCGCAACTGCTCAGATGGATCCGCGCGTGATGGAATCCGCTATCCGGCTCAATCAAAACAACGCCGGAGTCTACTGCACCGTTACCAATACCGGTGTATTAGCCGTTGGACAGAGGTTATCTTTGCGCTAAACCGGCAATGGTAACCAATATTACAGTGCCACGGGATACGTCTTTCTGATAGAGCATCAGATCCTGAAGACACCATTTTGAGACCAACCTGATTTACCAATGCAGATGAAGTGGATGATGAAACAACCTGGAAAGGGAAACTGGAAAAAGGATCGGTCATTTCTCAAAAAAGCCTGGCAATAACACAACGTAGGTGAGAATGATGGTCCCCGACGATAAAGAGGTTAAAATTAAAATTCACTTCTTCACTTTTTTTGAGGAAGCTGCTTTCCTGTTCGCTTCAATCGCGGTTTTTATCCACCAGTCGAGATCTTTTTTGCTGTTT
>DATDQA010000234.1:0-5831 GCA_035292505.1 Saprospiraceae bacterium
ATGCAAGCGTATCTCAATCTCCTCAAACACATCCTCGATCACGGAACTCAGAAATCTGATCGCACCGGAACCGGTACTCTAAGCGTCTTTGGCTATCAAATGCGATTCGATCTGAGTGAGGGATTTCCATTACTCACGACAAAGAAGCTGCATACCAAGTCTATTATCTATGAATTGCTCTGGTTCCTGAAGGGCGATACCAATGTCCGCTACCTCAACGAAAATGGAGTCCGTATCTGGGATGAGTGGGCTGATGAAAACGGTGATCTCGGTCCGGTATACGGTAAGCAATGGCGGAGCTGGGAATGCAGCGATGGCCGAACCATCGACCAGATCGGTAAAGCCGTGTATATGATCAAGGAGAATCCTGATTCCCGCCGCATCGTCATCAATGCGTGGAATGTGGGTGAACTTGAGCATATGGCACTCACACCCTGTCATTGTCTCTTTCAGTTTTATGTCGCCGATCGGAAGTTGAGTTGTCATCTCTATCAGCGTTCTGCCGACTGTTTTCTTGGTGTACCATTTAATATTGCCTCATATGCCCTCCTTACGATGATGATGGCGCAGGTTACAGATTTGGAGCTGGGTGATTTTGTCCATACGTTTGGCGATGTGCATCTCTATCTGAATCATCTCGAACAGACAAAGTTGCAGTTGACCCGTCAACCCCGGTCGTTGCCTCAACTGCAGATCAATCCGGAGGTCAAGTCCATCTTCGACTTCAAATTCGAAGACTTTGCCTTGTTGAACTACGATCCGCATCCGCATATTAAGGCGGAAGTATCTGTTTAAGTACGCCAGAATGGCGGACTGGTGGTAAGGCGGGATGGTTTGAGATTCTCAATTTGTGAATTCTCGGTTCTTAATCGATTATAAAGACTTGAGAATCAAGAATTCATTTCTTCATCTACCCTGGCCTCCGCCTCTGACTTTTTTGTTTAGCTCATCCTAAAAATTACTTTGCCCTGCTCCTTGGTTATTCTGAGAATCACAATGTACTTTTGCGCGTGTTTTCAGGAAAGTTTAACATATTTGCGGCAATCATATATAATGTGCTGCGCCTGACGATCTCATAAATGATGCTACGAAAAATCTATCTCCGCACATTCCTCAGTCTTGCTTTGCTTTTTGCCTTGCGTACGGTCTACGCCCAGGCGGACGCAACGCTAGGGAAGACCTTATTCCGTGACAACTGTGCTCAATGTCACAACCGGGACATGAAATCTGCTCTTACAGGACCAGCTTTGGGAACTGCAGAGGCGAATTGGGCTGATTTTCCAAGGGAAGAGCTCTATGCCTGGATTCGCAATTCACAGGCTTTGATCGCCGCAGGCCATCCACGCGCTATCGAATTGTGGAATCAATACCGGCCCACACCTATGAATGCTAACGCCCACCTTACTGATAATGATATCGAATCTGTTCTTGCATATATCAAAGAAGAATATACCAAAGTGCCAGTTGTGGCAGGTCCTGGACCTGGAGGCGCACCACAAACTCAGCAAAGCTCAAACAAACTTCTTTATATCATCCTGCTTATTGTCCTGATAGCTGTTTCATTGGTGCTAGCGCGCGTGATCAGCAATCTCAACCAGATCGCACAGGTACAGGAAGGGAAAGTACCGACTCAACCCCGTTCGATACTTCAAATGCTCACTCACCGGACAGTCGTGGCTTTTGTGATTTTTGCTTTGGTGATCTTCGGAGGTTATACCACAGTGAATAATGCCATTGCATTTGGCCGTCAGCAAGGATATGCTCCAGAACAACCAATTAAGTTTTCACACGAAGTACATGCAGGTATCCAAGGTATCGATTGTCAGTATTGTCATGATAGCGCACGTCGCAGTAAGCATGCCGGAATTCCCGCCGCAAGCACTTGTATGAACTGCCACCGGGCAGTTACAGTGGGTTCCCTGGATGGAACGGCGGAAATCACAAAAATCTATGCATCAATTGGCTTCAATCCGAACAACAATAGCTATATAGACAACTATGAGTCCCTTCCTGAGGATACGATCAAAACGATCTACCAAAAATGGATTGGAGATCAGTACAAATTGAAATCTGGTCTTCCTGCACTTGACAGGCGTGGAGAACAACTCGTCGCAGAACAGTGGAATGGTATCAAGTCGTCGCTGACTAATCCCTTGAAGCCGCAGATTGAAGGACCAATAGAATGGACACGTATTCATCACTTACCGGATCATGTCTACTTCAACCATTCTCAACATGTGAGCGTAGGCAAAA
Organism: Saprospiraceae bacterium; assembly: GCA_035292505.1. GTDB lineage: Bacteria > Bacteroidota > Bacteroidia > Chitinophagales > Saprospiraceae > DATDQA01. Next base: position 2,254 of record DATDQA010000234.1, read on the forward strand.
TCACTTGCCAACAATGTCATGGAAAAGTGCAGGAAATGCCTGTGTTGTCTCAGTACGCGCCATTATCGATGGGATGGTGTATCAATTGTCACCGTGAGACGAATGTGCAGTTCGAAGGCAATGCCTACTACGAAACCTATAAGAGATACCATGAGGAGCTGACTTCCGGAAAGCGTACGGGTGTGACCGTAGAAGATATTGGAGGTCTTGAATGTCAAAAATGTCATTATTAGGATTGTCCCTGGGTAATTTTATGTAAAGAGACAAATTTCAGTTAGAAGAATCTTATGAAAGAAACAGAGCAGAAGATTTGGATCGGTGATTGGGATCTGAGTGGTGATCAGAGTTTTGTGGAAGAAAGTCACAAGGAGTTCTCCAAAGACCTTACCATCATTGATAGTTTCGGTGACAATCGCGGGTTAGGGTTGCAAAGTAACCGTCGTGATTTCCTGAAATATCTGGGGTTCGGTCTCGGTGCTGCTACTGTTGCTGCAGGATGTGAGATCCCTTTGAAGCGCGCAATTCCGTATGTCATAAAGCCCGATGATATTGTTCCAGGGGTCGCCAATTACTATGCAACGAGTTTTGTGCAAGGTGGTGACTACTGCAGTGTTCTGGTAAAAACACGTGAAGGCAGGCCGATAAAAATAGAAGGCAATGATCTCTCTGGTGTCACAAAGGGTGGGACAAGTGCCCGTGCACAAGCCGTAGTTCTCAGTCTCTATGATACAAACAGGTTCCGGGGTCCACAGCAAAACACAGATGGCACCGAGATCACATGGGAAGCCCTTGATACACATATCGCACATACTCTCACACCAGCAAGTCGTGTACGTATTCTTACCGGAACAATCATGAGTCCGACGGCAAAGAAAGTGCTGAGTGAATTCAAAATTAAATTCCCAAATGCACAGGTTATTTCTTATGATGCTGTTTCAAGTGCGGCATTATTGAAGGCGAACGAACAATGTTTTGGAGTGAAAGGAACTCCCGATTACTATTTCGACAAAGCAAAAGTCATTGTCGGTATCCAGGCGGATTTTCTGGGAACATGGATCAGCCCGGTAGAATATGCAAAAGCGTATGCAACAAATCGTCGCATCAAAGATTCTCAAAATCCCGAGATGTCAAGACACTACCAGGTAGAAAGTTATTTCTCGCTGACAGGATCGAACGCTGATAACAGAATCCAAATTCGACCTTCAGAAGCAGGCGCAGCGATTGCACATCTGTATAATGCAGTTGCCTCGACCGTAGGCGCGCCATCAGTAACTGCTCCACAATTACATCAGGAGACCGTTGCTGCACTGACTAAAATTGGTCGGGCACTCTCTGCACAAAAAGGACAATCTCTCGTGGTTTGCGGTACCAATAATATCGGTGAGCAAATCCTCGTAAATCGCATCAATGATCTGTTAGGTAATTACGGGCGCACGATTGACCTCGGTACGGTCAATCATATGCGTCAGGGTGATGAATCTGCCATCCGTCAACTTGTTTCCGATTTGCAGGGCAATCAGGTTGACGCACTATTTGTATGGGGTGTAAATCCGGTATATGAATTACCAAATGGCAAAGACATCGCTGCGGCAATTGCGAATGTTCCATTGAGCGTTTCGTTTGCGATTCTCGACGATGAGACAACATCCGTATGTAAATATGTAGCCCCGTCCCATCACCTCCTGGAATCATGGGGTGATGCAGAACCGAAGAAAGGGCATTTTAGTCTGATTCAACCAACGATTTCTCCGCTTTTCAATACTCGTCAGACAGAAGAAAGCCTCTTGCGTTGGTGTGCTAGTGCAGCGTTGAATGTGAATGCTGAACAACCATACTATGAATATCTGAGGTCGACCTGGCAGTCAGAGTTATTTGCATTGAGCGGAGGTATTGATCCAGAAGCCTTCTGGCAAAAGTCACTGCATGACGGAGTCTTTGAGATGGTACCGGTATCTTCAATAACGTTGAGTTTTGCGGGAGATATAAATGCCGCCGCTGCGAAAGTGACACAACCGGTCGCGGAGGGAATGGAAATCAGCTTCTTTGAAACAGTGAATCTCGGTGCCGGTCAGTATGCAAATAATCCCTGGCTCATGGAGATGCCGGATCCTGTGACACGGTGTTCCTGGGGTAATTATCTCGGTGTGCCTTTGACCTGGGATGGTGTGAGAAGATTTGTAGGTCTCAATCACCTTGAAGATGGACATTATACAGACCTCACGATTGGTGGAAATACCATACGAGTGCCTGTAGTAAAACAATTTGGCCAGAAAGAAAATACCGTGGCAATGGCACTTGGTTATGGACGTACAAAGGCAGGTCGTTGTGGAAATGAAATAGGTGTGGATGTACAACCTTTCCTGACATACGATCAGGATGGATTACTTCAATATCATGCATCCAAGGTGAGTGTATCCGGCTCTCATGGCAAGGAGAAGCAATTCTCATGTGTACAGTACCATCACACGATGGGTGTAAAAGGTATTGATAAGGCTACAGAGGAAGAAATCAATGCCGATGAAGCAGCTACAGTCTATAATACCTATTTCGGTCTGGTGAAGCAGGGCTACCAGGGATCTTTGACAGAAAGAACTGTTATCCGTAATGCACATCTCGATGAGATCGAACAGTTCATGCATGATTTACAGCATGAACGTGAGCATCATCAATATCTGAATGCACAGACATTGTATCCGGATTACTCAGACCGTTTTTCGACTGGTCATCACTGGGGCATGCATGTTGATTTGAACGCATGCACAGGATGCGGGGCCTGCACAATCGCCTGTATGGCGGAGAATAACGTGCCTGTGGTAGGAAAGAAGGAAGTGAGCCGCCATCATGAGATGACATGGCTGCGTATCGATCGCTACTACTATGGCGATGTAGAGAATCCGAATGTCGTTTATCAACCGCTGATGTGCCAGCATTGCGATAGCGCACCATGTGAAAACGTATGTCCTGTAAGCGCTACAAACCAAAGTTCTGAAGGCCTCAATCAGATGGCGTATAACCGCTGTGTAGGTACGCGCTATTGTGCTAATAACTGTCCATATAAAGTGAGACGCTTCAACTGGTTTGATTACAATGCGGCTGATCTATGGCCGGCAAATGAGCGCGGTATTGATCATGAGGCAGAAGTGCCATGGGCGGCAGACAATCTGACACGCATGGTATTGAATCCTGATGTCACTGTGCGTACACGTGGAGTGATGGAGAAATGTAGCTTCTGTGTACAGCGTATTCAATCCGGCAAACTTACCGCGAAAATGGAATCAAGACTGCTCCGTGATGCTGATGTGCGGACAGCATGTCAGACTGCATGTCCAACCGGCGCGATTACGTTTGGTGACATGAACAATGAAGAGGGAGATCTCAGCAGAAAACTGAAGTCACCATTGAACTATGTTGTATTAGAGGAGGTCAACACACGTCCGGTTGTGCAGTACCAGGCATTGATCATCAATAGGGACAAAGAAGCATAGGGCAGAGGGCATAGAGACAGAGAGAAGAGAGCAGAGAGCAGAGGGCAGTGAGCAGAGAGCAGAGAGCAAAGGGCATAGGGCAGAGGGAAGAGA
>DATDQA010000235.1:0-12270 GCA_035292505.1 Saprospiraceae bacterium
GTCAGAGCCAGAAAGCTTAAGATATTTCTGTACGAGGTCATCATCAGATTGCACACCTATAACGATAAAGTTAGAAAAAGAAATGAAGAGAAGAAGGCAAAGGACCCAGAATAAGGCATCGGGTGGGGTGAAAAGGATCAAGGGCTCAGGCCACCCGCGGCGGCCGAAAGAGATCAAGGAAACAATCTTATTGATCCCTTTCAAACCAACGATTTGCCCAATCATGTATCGAAATCCCTTGATCGCTCTCAAGCCCGCAGGGCTTGATCCCTTGATCCTTTGATCCGAAAACTCATGTCATGATTCGAAAGGATTGGATTCACTTACTTTTGCATTGTGATCGATCTACCTGTCATCGCTAAAGAGGACTCTCCACGCCACAGAAAGCCAGAATGGCTGCGGGTGAAGTTGCCTATCGGTGAAAACTATCGCCATGTCCGTCAGCTTGTGGATGAGTATCAACTGCATACTATCTGCCAGAGCGGGAACTGTCCGAATATGGGTGAATGCTGGGGAGCAGGTACTGCCACCTTTATGATCCTTGGGAATGTCTGTACCAGGTCATGTTCTTTTTGTGCAGTACAGACCGGCAGACCCCCTGAGTATGATGAAGATGAACCTCGCCGTGTCGCAGAGGCTATTCGTCTCATGGGTGTAAAACATGCAGTGATCACTTCTGTGAATCGCGATGAACTCAAGGATCGCGGCGCAGAGATCTGGTATCAGACCGTACGTACTGTGAAAGCATTTTCACCCGGTATCACAATTGAGACACTCATTCCTGATGTCAAATCAAACTGGGATGCCCTCATACGCATGATCAGTGCGGGACAGGAAGTCGTCTCCCATAATATGGAGACTGTCGAGCGTTTGTACAGGACCGTACGTCCGCAAGCGAGATATGCACGCAGCCTGGAACAGATCAGGCGCACCAAAGCATACGGTAAACGCACCAAGTCTGGTGTGATGGTTGGACTTGGAGAAACCCGCGATGAGATGCTGAAGATCATGGACGATTTGCGTGCACATGATTGCGACGTCCTTACGATCGGGCAATATCTTCAACCCACTGCAATGCATCATCCTGTGATCGACTATGTGCATCCCGATGTCTTCGCGATATATAAAGAAGAAGGGATGTCGAGAGGCTTTGCGTTTGTGGAAAGCGGGCCATTGGTGAGGAGTTCTTATCATGCGGAAAGGCATTTGTAAGAGGGGCGAAAAGGATCAAGGGTGGAAGGGATCAAAAGGTTGGAAATGGAAAATTATTGCAACAACGTCTTAAGAATGAGCTGCAATAGATTAAAACCGAAATTGACATAAATCAAATCAGATTCATTTTAGAGACATCTTGTTAGCTTGGGGCTTTCTAATACTTTATGTCGAAAGAACTCATCTCCTATTGCGTATTTGGTGCGGTGCTTCTGATTGCTGTTGCCTTTGATCTGGGATTGCTGAGTAAGAGAGGGAAAAAGGTGAGCATCAGGCAAGCCCTGTATCAGACTTTCCTATGGGTAAGTCTGGCCCTGGCTTTCTTTGTCTTTCTCTGGATAGAAAATGGCGGGACACTGGCACTGGAATACCTCAGTGCCTATCTCATGGAATGGAGTCTGAGCATCGACAATATTTTCGTCTTCATTCTCATCTTTTCTGCTTTTTCGGTCAAAAAGAAATATTTCGGGCAGGTCCTGATGATCGGCATCCTCATGGCGATCTTCTTCCGTATCATCTTCATTACGGTAGGAGTTGCATTGGTAGCGAAATTTCATTGGATCCTCTATTTGTTTGGGATTTTTCTGGTGTACACAGGTATTAAACTGTTTACGAAAGGTGATGATGAAGAATTTGATCCACAAAATTCAAAAATATATCGGCTGTTAAAAAAGTTTCTGCCCTTAACAGCTCGTTCCGGGAAGGGAAAATATGTGGTAATTGAAAATGGGAAACGCTTTTACACCAAATTGACAGTTGTTGTCCTGATGCTTGCTGCGATTGACCTGGTATTTGCATTGGATTCTATTCCGGCTGTCATGGGAATAACCAGAGACAAAATGGTGATCTATACTTCGAATATTTTTGCGGTACTCGGTTTGCGTTCGTTATTCTTTCTCCTGCGCGGTGCGGTATCGAAGTTTGACTTCCTCCAGCAAGGGATTTCGATTGTCCTTGTCTTTATCGGACTCAAAATGCTCGGTGAACATTGGATCGATCAGTGGATTGATAAGTCGGTACAGGCTTTTATTTCACTCGGCGTGATTCTTGTCTGCCTTTCCAGTTCTGTGTTCTATTCCATCTTCATGCAGAAGAAGGGATTGCCGCCTGATGTAGTGGATGAGAGTGTAAGGGAGTGAGGTGTACAGGTGTGTTGGCAATTCATTGTTGACAGATCTTTCAGCATGTGAGATTTAACAAAATAAAGATCATGATGAGGCAGATTTCGATAGTTGTCGTTCTTTGCATGTCGTTGACTTCCTGCATGTCCGCTCAATCGGGTATACCGGAGAAAGGGTTTGTATATGTCAATGATGTCATCCCTTCAGTGCGATACGACATTCGCTATGCCGGCAATAATAATTTTCTTGGACGACCAGTGAAAGGGTATCATGCTGCAGAAGCTGTTCTGACACAAGAAGCTGCAACTGCATTAAAAGCGGTACAGTTAGAATTATATACAAAAGGTCTTAGGCTAAAAATCTTCGACGCATACCGCCCGCAACGCGCAGTGAACGACTTTATTGAATGGGCAAATGATCTTTCCGATACGATTAAGAAACGCGAATATTATCCGGATGTCCCAAAGTCCGAACTCTTCAAGCGCGGGTATATCGCATCGCGGTCAGGCCATTCACGCGGGAGTACAGTCGATCTTACAATTGTAGACATGAAGACTGGTAAAGAATTGGACATGGGAAGTCCGTATGATTTCTTTGGTGATATCTCTCATTATGACACGCAATCCATTACGGATGTTCAACGCAGGAATAGAACCTTACTCCGTACTACGATGGAGAAGCATGGATTCAAACCCTATGATGTGGAATGGTGGCACTATACGCTGAAAGATGAACCGTATCCGGAGACGTATTTTGATTTTCCTGTAAAAACCAAATAAGCTGTCTTAAATTTTTGAACTGAAAGATCATTTAATATAACCTGTAATTAAGGTATTATCGCATGCATCCGGAAATCGATCTATATAAACTACCGAATAAAATCAAACAATGGCTGATACATAATGAGTGGGAGGAAGGGGCCAGGTTGTATTTGTCGAATGCAGGAGTCTCACTACCAAAGAAAGAATATGCTAACAGAAAGAAATCATTGATTCTGGCAATTATCTGGTATGATCTTCATGAGCAAGGCAAGGATCAAAACCAGGCTATCCCAAAAGAAATAAGCAATCAGCTAAATAAATTTTTCAGGAAACCTAAAATCGAATCTCCTGTTGAATACCGGCAAAGGATATCGGATTACTGGTATAGCATGTGCCAACATGCCGCAGAATATACCTATGCAAATATTGAACCTCAGCACGCATTTCATTGTGCGCTATGGGGTGCATTGAGAATGCTCATGGATGAGGACCTGATCCTTGAAAATGTAGATCCACTGATTGACACCGCAATTGAAGCAGGTTTTCGCAGTGTTTTTTCTGATCCAGAAGCAGAAGTTTCCTATGGCATCAAACTCAGTGGACTAAATTCACGTTTGATCATTCCACCTCCTGTGTCGAAATCATGGACCGATTACTCTGATATGTTTATTCGAAAGGTGCATATTCAATAGCTCAAGAAGTTATTGCCTAGAATTGGGACTAATGTCGTATTGGTACTATTCAGAGGCATTTTTCATCTCAATTTTCTGTCAATCGTAAATTCGCAATTTACACTTACCCTGGGTTTTCTTGTCGACTTTTCAATCTTCACGCAATATCTCCTCCAGCACGTTCTCCCACCCCTCCCACTCATACCCAAAGGACGAATTATGCCACAATAGGACAAACTCTCCGTCGTAGCTGCGTACTGTATCAGCGAGCTTGCGCACCGCTGTGACGGCTTGCTCGGGCGTGTACTCTCTGTAGAATTTTAAGGTGACATCCATCGCAATGAGAGGTCGTTCATACACGTGCAGCATTCTGCCCATCACGACATCAAACAATGGAAATGGATAGCACGTCCCACACCGAAATCCCAATGACTCCGGATATCCCATTGTAAAATCATTTGTCACACCAACCTTTTCCAAAGCACGCCATGTCCCGGGTACGGAGCAACGCAGGAAATGTTGTCTGGCATTGGCAGGCTGAAGCCCGGTTTTTGTTTGATACTGTTTTGATTCAACTTGCATCAGTTTTGCATCGTCTGCTGTGCGATAACTGAAATGTATTCCGGTGTCATGTCCCCGCTGCCTGATGTGGTCAAAAATCCGCCTCACATGCGGCACGTGCAACATCTGCTTGCCATCAAGTACGTGTTCGCCGTCCACGAGAAAACAGAAACATGCTTTTGTGCTTCTTTTTTCAGCAAGATCCATCAACTTGTCATACGTATCATATGGATCGCGTCGGTCCTTTTCGGGGCGGGAATAAAATCCCACCCCTCCGTGAAATGCAATAAATTGCCGGATTTCATTCCACGCTCCTGAAAACGTATGTTGTTTGACTAACTGAAATAACACTTTGTTGACAATGGAAAACTTCGAAGGCCAGTAGAGTGCCGTGTCCACATCACAATGCAGTGAGAGTTGGTATGTTCTCTTTTTGAATGCACTTTCCTTGATACCCATCTGCAACAGCCATTTCTTCAGCAGCACTGCATATTCATTCACCACGGGACGATGGAGAAAACCGGCACGCATGGCAAGAGATGCAGGCGCAGGAAAACGTCCATGTTGATCTCGCGTCTGATCTACGTATTCTTCCCAGCGCGTGAGCATAAAAAATGCGCCAGCAATCAGATCTACTCCGCAGTCAAGCTTCTTTTCCCTTTGCGTAAACAGATCTTCACCATAAATGCAGATGATACCATCCAATGCAGGATGCTTTGCAGACAATGCAATTTGCGGAATCGTTTCAGTGATAAGATATGAACCAGAGGATGCATAACGACCGAAAAAGCAATCCGCTATCCGGATTTCGTTTCCATCAAATTCAATACAATAAGAATCCTCGTCCTTGCTTACCTCTATCGAATATGTTAATCCGAGGAATTCATACAACAAGACGTGTATGGCGTAGGCACGCTCTTGAAGAAAACCTCCGGGAAGAATTACTTTGATCAATTGTTAGTCGCTGTTGGCTATTTGCTATTGGCTGTTAGCTAAGTTGCCGCCAAGTTGTTTCAAAGTGGCTTAGTCATCGCAAACTTCTGGCTGGATCATTTTGATTTGCGTTTGCGCTTGCACTTGAGTTTGAGTTTTCTTTTCACCTTCGGGTCCTCAGCTTGTCGAAGGGCACCTTCTCACACATCCCATCCTCCAACACATACTCTTCCCCGCTCTCCTCACACGTCGCACGCCCATTGATATCGAAATGCAAACGCATTCCACGCTCGCTCATCCATCCCAACCGGCGCGCTGGATTACCGACCCATAGCTCGTATGGCAAGACATCTTTTGTCACGACTGCGCCGGCCCCGATAAAGCAATGATGACCCAATTCAATCCCGCAGATGATCGTTGCATTCGCACCGACCGTAGCACCTTTCCTGACGTAAGTGGGCTTAAATGCATCTTTGCGTTCAATAGCGCTACGGGGATTGATGACATTCGTAAAGACCATCGACGGTCCCAGGAAAACATCATCTTCAATCACCACACCCTGATATACAGAGACATTGTTTTGAATTTTCACACCATTACCAATCTGCACCCCGGTACCTACAAAGACATTCTGCCCAAGCACACAACGATCACCAAGACGGGCTTCGGACATGATATGACAGAAATGCCAGATACGTGATCCCTCACCCATTGTGACTTGCGCATCGACGATTGCCGTGGGATGAATGAATATGCTTTCCATCTATCCTTTGAAAAACTCCCTGATGTGATCGCAAATGTATTCGACCTGAACTGAATCAAGTTCACTATGCATTGGCAGTGAAAGCACTGTTTCACAGAGCTCCTCAGTCACGTCAAGTGAGACTGGTGTTTTGATCATCCCTTCAAACGCCTTTTGCTTTTGCAAAGGCACAGGATAATAAATCATGGTAGGGATTCCACGCAACTTCAGGTATTCCTGGAGTTTTTCCCGCGCGTCAGTAGGAACGCGTATTGTGTACTGATGAAAAATATGCGTGGATTTGCTGAATCTGACAGGAATATGCACATCGTTGATATCATTGAGCAGACGATCATACTGTTCTGCAGCCTTACGACGTGCGGCAGTATAACTCTCAAGATTCCTGAGTTTAATATTCAATACGGCCGCCTGAAGGGCATCCAGCCGGGAATTGACACCGATGTGGTCATGATAGTATCGTTTGGTCATACCATGATTCGAAATTGACTTGATAAACGCACCGAGATTGATATCATTGGTATAAAGTGCGCCGCCATCTCCATATGCACCGAGATTTTTTGATGGATAAAAAGACAGTGTGCCGATGTTTCCCATCGTGCCAGCTGACTTTGTTTCACCATTGTGCATTGTGTACTTTGCACCAATCGATTGTGCATTATCCTCTACGATATAGAGATGATGCGCATTTGCCACATCAAGGATGGCATCCATATCACAACACTGCCCAAACAAATGCACAGGCATAATCGCTTTTGTCCGGGGTGTAATCATGGATTGCAGTTGATCCGCTTTCATATTGAATGTATCGCGGTCTACGTCACAGGCGACAGGTGTGTATCCCAACAACGCAATGACCTCTACGGATGCGATGAATGTGAATGCCGGCACGATGACTTCATCACCACCTCGCAGCTTCAACGCCATCAAAGCAATTTGCAGTGCATCGGTACCATTAGCGCACGGAATGACACAACGTACGTCAAGATATTCTTCAAGAGCTTTTTGAAACTGTTCGACTTCATTGCCGCCGATGAACGAAGCAGAATGAATAATTCTGTCGAAGGCTTCGCGCACTTCATCCTCAATCCCGTGATACTGTCTCACAAGATCCACCATCTGGATATTTGTCGGTTTAGGGTCTGCCGATACTTTCATAATAAAATCCTTGCTCTTTCATTTCTTCATGACTGTACACATTGCGGCCGTCGAAGATGACATGACCGCGCATCACGGCACGCATCTGTACAAAATCCGGACTGCGAAATACGTTCCACTCTGTCGCCAGGATAAATGCATCTGCGCCTGTGAGCGCTTCATACATATCATGTGCATAGGTGATTTGCGTAGGGAATATTTTCCGCATATTCTCCATTCCCTGCGGGTCAAAAGCGACAACTTCTGCTCCTTCTGCCAAAAGACTATGAATGATATCAATCGCCGGGGCATCGCGCACGTCATCGGTGTTAGGCTTGAAGGCAAGTCCCCAGAGTGCGATGCACTTGCCGCGTAAAGTACCTTTGAAATAGTTTTTGAGTTTCGTTGTCAGGACGGATTTCTGATGAGTATTCACATCCATTACTGCCTGCAGGATTTTAAATTGATATCCGGACTGGACTGCCATTTTCTCCAATGCTGAAACATCTTTCGGAAAGCAACTACCGCCATACCCAATACCGGGAAACAAAAACCGCTTTCCTATCCTGGTGTCACTGCCAATGCCATGGCGAACCGCATCGACATTGGCTCCGAGCTTTTCGCAGAGATTTGCGATTTCATTCATAAAAGAAATCCGTGTTGCGAGATATGCGTTCGCAGTATATTTTGTCATTTCCGCTGAGCGTTCATCCATGTAGATGATCGGGTTGCCCTGACGGACAAACGGCTCATATAGCTTGTGCATCACTTTGCGCGCGCGATCGGAGGTCGTTCCCACTACCACACGATCGGGCTTCATAAAATCTTCGACAGCCACTCCTTCGCGTAGGAATTCAGGATTTGAAACCACATCGAACAGCTCAGAAGAGACATGTTTATGCATGACCTCGCGGACTTTTTCCGAGGTCCCCACAGGTACGGTGCTTTTGTCGACGATGACCACATACGCACGAATGTGCTGTGCAAGGTCTTCCGCTGCGCGCAAGACATAACTCAGATCCGCACTTCCATCCTCCCCGGGAGGAGTCGGAAGGGCAAGGAAGACAATTTGAGCCTCGCGCATGCCTTCAGCAAGATCGGTCGTAAACTTCAGGCGCCCTTCTTCGATGTTCCGAAGGAAGATGAGTTCTAGCCCCGGTTCATAAATCGTCACTTTCTTATCCCGGAGCGACTGTACTTTCTGTGCATCGATATCTACACATGTTACAGAGTTCCCCGTCTCCGCAAAACACGTCCCTGTGACCAATCCTACATATCCCGTTCCGATTACTGTAATGTGCATGAACCCGTATTACTATTACGACAAATGGAACGCAAATGTAATCAGCATGAAGCAGAGAGGATGTGAGAGGTGCCCTTCGACAACCTCAGGACCCGAAGGTGAGAAAGCGAGAACGTGCCCTTCGACAGGCTCAGGGTCCGAAAGTGAGAGAAGAAAACTCAAACTCAAGTGCAAATGGAGCGGAAGCGACATCCCGGACCGATCTCTACAAAGTAGAGAGAGCGTCAGGACTCAAAACACTAATCAAAATGATCAAGCCTGAAGTTTGCGGCGACAAAGGCACTTAGAAACACTTAGCGGCAACTTAGCTAACAGCCAACGGCGATAGCCAACGGCCAATCTTATGCTCTATTCTTCAAAAGATCCCGAATCTGTGTAAGTAATTCTTCAGATGTAGGGCCCGCGGGTGCAGCCGGTGTTTCTTCAGCTTTCTTCAGTTTATTGATACTGCGGACGACGATCCAGACTGCAAAGGCCACTAATATAAATGCGAAAGCAGCATTGATAAAATTACCGTACGCGAAGGCGACTCCTCCTGCCTCACGGAACTCCCGTAGACCGGTAACTGCGAATGAAGCTTCAGTATTCTTGAGCCGTATAAACAGGTTGTTGAAATCCGGTGTTTCGAAAATGCTTGCGATCACAGGCATGAGCAGATCATCCACGATGGACTTGACAACTGTTCCGAACGCTGCACCGATGACAATACCGACAGCCATATCTATCATGTTGCCTTTGAGTGCAAATTCCCGGAATTCCTTTAGCATATTGTTGCTACTTTAGAGTGTGAAGAAGAAAATCACGAACTCAACTCACATATTTGCATTAAAGATGTCAAGGTCTTTCAAATTACAACAATCACACTAGTTGCCCGCAATCTCCTCCTTGATCTTATTCAACGCCGATCCTGCCCTCACCCAACTGATCTGTGCTTCATTGTATGTATGCTCCACTTCGAATTTATCAGTTGTTCCATCTGAATGATGAAGGACGACCGTGAGATTTTTATCAGGACTGAAGGTATCAAAACCGAGAATATCAATGGTATCATCCTGACGGATCAGATCGTAATCATCCGGATTGACAAATGTAAGAGCGAGCATACCTTGCTTTTTGAGATTCGTTTGATGAATCCGTGCAAAAGATTTGACGATCACAGCCTTTACTCCAAGGAAGCGTGGCTCCATCGCTGCGTGCTCACGGGATGAACCTTCGCCATAGTTTTCCTCTCCAAATACAACAGTGCCGATGCCGCGATCACGATAGATGCGTGCGGATTCTGGTACAGCCATATATTGATTCGTCACGAAGTTAATCACCTTGTTAGTCTCATCATTATAGGCATTGACAGCACCGATGAGGCAATTATTCGAGATATTCTCCAGGTGACCGCGGTATTTCAGCCAGGGTCCTGCCATAGAGATATGATCTGTTGTACACTTCCCTTTGGCCTTGATCAATGTCCGCATCCCTTTCAGTTGATCTGCAGTGATCGGCGTAAACGGCTCCAACAACTGAAGGCGATCAGAATTCGGATCCACTACGATATCTACTTTCGATCCATCTGGATAAGGTGCCACAAACCCTGCATCCTCAACATCAAATCCGGCTGGCGGCAGTTCCACTCCTACTGGTGGTTCAAATCGCACTTCTTTACCATCAGCATTGATAAGAGAATCTGTCAGCGGATTGAATGTGAGATCTCCTGCGATGGCGAGTGCAGTCACAATCTCCGGTGAAGCCACAAACGCATGCGTGGACGCATTCCCATCATTGCGCTTGGAAAAATTCCGGTTAAACGAGGTAAGGATGGAGTTCTTTCTTTTCGGATCATCAATATGTCTTGCCCATTGACCGATGCAGGGACCGCAGGCATTCGCAAGTACGACGCCACCAATTTCTTCAAAAACATCAAGAATACCATCACGCTCCACAGTATACCTGATTTGTTCGGACCCAGGAGTAACAGTAAACTCAGATTTCACTTTTAGCTTTTTTTCCTTCGCCTGTTGCGCAAGCGAGGCTGCACGTGTCAGATCTTCATACGATGAATTCGTGCACGAACCGATAAGACCTACTTCCAACTTCGCAGGATATCCATTGTCCCTGACAGCCTGTGCAAACTTTGAGATCGGCCATGCAAGATCCGGGGTATATGGTCCATTGATATGCGGCTCGAGCGTAGAGAGATCAATTTCAATAACCCGGTCAAAGTACTTCTCAGGATTGGCATAACATTCAGAATCTCCTGTGAGATGTGCTGCAACTCTGTCACAAAGTTCTGCGACACCTGCTCTTTCTGTTGCACGCAGATATCTTGACATGGATTGATCGTAACCAAATGTCGATGTAGTGGCTCCGATCTCTGCACCCATGTTGCAGATGGTTCCTTTCCCTGTACATGATAAGGATTGCGCACCAGGACCGAAATATTCCACGATCGCCCCGGTACCTCCTTTCACTGTAAGGATGCCCGCGACCTTAAGGATCACATCTTTGGATGAAGTCCATCCTGAAAGTTCACCTGTGAGCTTTACACCAATGAGCTTAGGCATCTTGAGCTCCCATGCCATCCCGGCCATGACGTCGACAGCATCTGCACCGCCAACTCCAATGGCTACCATGCCAAGACCACCTGCATTGGGAGTGTGAGAATCGGTACCGATCATCATCCCGCCGGGAAAAGCATAGTTCTCCAGGACAATCTGGTGAATGATCCCAGCACCGGGTTTCCAGAATCCGATACCATACTTATTAGAGACTTTGGCAAGGAAGTCATAGACCTCAGAATTGATAGTCAATGCTGACTTAAGATCTGCCACCGCTCCCACTTCTGCCTGGATGAGATGATCGCAATGCACGGTAGACGGCACGGCTACCCGATCGCGGCCTGCAGTCATGAGCTGAAGCAACGCCATCTGTGCCGTGGCATCCTGCATCGCCACGCGATCCGGGGCAAAAAAGACATAATCCTTGCCACGTCCATAGTCGTTTAGTGGAGAATCTGCATGGAGATGCGTGTAGAGGATTTTCTCCGATAATGTCAATGGACGGTTGATCACCTTCCTGATCACAGCAATTTTTTCAGGCAATATCTGATAGTATGCCCGGATCATCTCAATATCAAATGCCATGCAAACGAAGATTTTCAGTGAAACAATGGATGAACCACAAAGTTAACCGAAGCCGGGAAAGAGTTTTTTTCCACGAAGAGCGCAATGACGTCATTAAACCCGTTCTTCCCGCTTTCTCCAACTTTCTCCGCTTCCTCTGTTTCCTCTATTCCCTCCTAGAATTCTGCGTTCTTCAAAGAAATAAATCTCATGCTATTGACTTCCAATGCAAATAAATACCCAAACCCCGGACGCCATGTATATACACATCCACCGTCGATATTGATCACATTGCTTTCTCGCTGAGTGGGAATAAAATCTACAGGTCTTGGACTGTGACCATGGATAATGATCCTGTCCCCCAGCTTCTTTTTATCGACAGGAAAATCGCGAATCCACAACATCGCTTCTTTGTTTTCAAAGAGATCTGCATTGCGAAAATCCAGACCCGCATGTACGAAGATGAAATTGCCTCGTTGCAAAAAGTATTTTGTGCGGGCGAAAAAATTCCGATAGACTGGTGCGATGTCGCGATAAGATCTTGCCTGGAAACTCTTCAGAGTCGCACTCCCGCCGTTTAATTCCCAGAGTTCGAAGTTTTCTGTGCTCTCTATGGATGTCATCATCAATTGCTCGTGGTTACCACGCAGTGTATGGATATGGTAACCTGACCTCCGCAATTCGAGGATAAAATCTAC
>DATDQA010000236.1:0-49096 GCA_035292505.1 Saprospiraceae bacterium
TTTGTTTCGGCAGCCGCAGTCATCCTTGTGTTGATTGTTGGTGGGATCTATCTGCAACGCGAGAGTATAACTCTGCAAGACGTGCAAGCCTCTTCGCTCACTGCCCGGATTCTCGAGGATGGCTCAAAATTGGAATTGCGACCAGGTGCGCATTTACGTATACCGGAATCCTTCAGAGGACGCGCACGAAAGATGGAAATTGTACGTGGCGAAATCTTCTTTGAAATCACTCCCGATAAAGATCGTCCCTTCATCATCCGGCATGATTGGGCACAGGTGAAAGTTGTCGGCACCGAATTCGCAATATCCATTGATACCACGGAGCACACATTCACTCTGAGAGTCACAGAAGGAGAGGTCACTTTCACTCCACAACTGAGCAAGCAAACAATTCCTGTGCGTGCAGGAACCGGACTGACATTCGACGCTGATACAAGGATTATAGAGTTTATCCCAAACCTCGATCCCAATTCTGTCTCATGGCACACCGGAGTAGTAACTTTCAATGATACTCCTATGAAGGCAGTTGTTGCGGATTTGATGCATCACTATGGAATCCGGATTGAACTTACAAATTCAACGATAGAAGAATGTCGCTTTACTGCACCTCTTCCATATAAAGATGTACCGGTTACATTGATTCTTGATGCAGTGTCCACGACGTTTGGCATGACGTTAAAAGAAGTCTCAACAGGACATTACGTCTTATCCAACGGGATATGCAGTCTGGAAAATGAGTAAATGCTAGAAAGAACAGGATTCTTTTTCATTAACTCATTCAGTTGAAAAGATTATCATAATCACCTTTTTCACTTCTTGACCGTACCTGAGCCTCGGGAGCTTTGCTCAGATCAAGGCCTTCTTCTTTCCCACCCATCAGGAGGAGGGTGCTCTTCTTTTCCCATTCATCGAGCATTTTGAGACCTTCCTCTTCGAAGACGCCATTTTGGAGGTCAACAGAATTCATGAAGTTGCTGGACATCTCCATGAAATGTTCCATTTCACCCACTTTTTGGGCTACATCATCAGCGATTTCTTCCAGGGCCATATCAAAGAGCGCACGTTTATCCGCGTCGCCACTGATTACACTCATTGCGGATTTCATTGCGGAATGCGAAGCACGGATTGCCTTGCGTTCTTCTTCTTTGAGCTTGACCTGGTCCTTCGTGTCTTCCAGTAGTATCTCTGAATTCTGATACATCTTGGTCAGCACGCGGGAGAGGATTTCCATTTTGGAGTGCAGGGCGCGATATTTCTCATTCGTCTCTTTCAATCTCGCTGCTTTACGGCTTGCGAGTACCATTTGATTCTGGACACCCTGTTCTTTTGCTTTTTGAGCAAGTTTGAGGCTTTGGTCAATTTCCGCAGCATTCTCCTCCATCAGCGTCTTGAGCTTCCGCATTTGTCCGCGGATATTGCCAATCTGAGTACTCATTTTACGCAAATTGTCCTCAAGATCATCCACATAGTTCTTGAGGATACCGATCGGATCGATGGTGACGAAGATGCTCGTGATCCAGCGCATGATACTCTTGTACATATATCCAACGAGTGCACGCATCTTCGGATCCAGCACCATATAGATAATGGCTCCCAATACAAGGATCATCAGAGCCAGGTACAGCACATTGGATACGAGACCAATGATAGCCGGCAGGAATTTTACAAAAAGATATCCTAACCCTGCGAGAACAGCAATCAGGAAGACAGTACCTGTCATTCCCTCCGGTCGTTTCCAGAATGATTTTGGTTTTGGTTGAGGAGGTTCAAAGTTTGTCGCCATGGAAAGAATATTTTCAAAGAAATTGATTGATGCGATCTATGTCTTTAGAAATGACATCCACGAAAGCCTGGAAGGCGGATTCGAAGCGTTCTTTGGTCTCCTGGATTTTTTGTTTGGCGGATTCTACATCGTCATCTGCGGTGTCGATCTTATTCTGGTGTTCGCTTATTTTACTTTCAAACTCACGGATCTTTTGCCTCATCTCTTCAATCCGCTGTTGCAACTTTACGACCTCGTCACGTTTCGCACCAACGCGTTCCTTGATCTGATTATTGAGGGCAGTATCAAATTGCGTTTTTTCATTCATCAACACCGACAAGTATTGTTTCGCACTGTTGATCAAACCCGTTTTGGTCACGCCCATCGCGCCAGCTGCAGCAAATGCGGATTTAAATGCGGTCTGCTCTTCAAGATTCAGTTCACGCATGGCATTCAGGGAGTGCCTGTATTTCATATAATCAAAATCGCGTGAAAGAGCCCTGGTCAGTGCAGTCGCGAGAAAATCCGTTGACTTCTTGTCAAAGGAATCATCAATACCGAGCGTCTTCTTAATTTCTGTACTCATATGTCGTCCATCAGAAAAGCGTAAAGATAATGATCCAAATGGCTAAAGGTTTGGATTTTAGCTTTCGTCTGATTCAGTACTGAGTTGCAGTTGGGCGATATCCGGCAGCACATTACCAGCGATGCCCTTGATAGAACCAACCATCGCTGCGGTACTCTCGAGGACCTTCCGGATTTGTTTTTCACGCTGATTCCAGAGCTTGATCATCGCAGTTTTTTCACGCTGCAGATCGGTTTGCATTTGGGTGAAACCCTCTACGACAGCCTCCACATACATTTTAAATTCCTGGCTCGTCAGAAAACTATAGAGCAGTTCCATCTTATCCGATTTATTGATCTGCGCGCTTGTAGCAGTATGAACGCGTTGCAGCATTTCCCGTAATACCAGACTCAGTCCTTTGAATTCTTCATATGTACAGATCCATATTCCATTGATCTCACCCATGGTTGGCAATTCTTTTGGCATCGCCTGTGTGACGATTACACCGATATCGGCCGCTTTGTCCCGCATGTCCTCTTTGAATTTTTCAATCCAGGCAGGCTGAAAATCTTTTGTGCGCTTGCTTTCGTAGTAAATGGTCCCGCAGTTCCGGTGTTCCCGTGTAAACACAATTTGCAGACAATCAGCGCCGCGTGCACCTGTGCGGATCTCTTCGATTTCATCAAAGGGAAATTGGGTTCTTAACCAATCTGCAATCGCCATCTCCTGTACTTCACCCTGCAAGTGCACCGATCCTTGTCCGGCTCTTCGTTTTAATTCATCGATCAGTTTTTTCTGTGTGTCTAGTTGTGTATCCTTTTCCCGGAGTTGCATTTCGAGACGTGAGGATTCACGTTTTGAGATCTGTTGTTCATACAGTTGTAACTGCTCATTCAGCCTGGTTTCAAACATGAGCTCGAGATCTTTCTGTTGTGTTGAAAGCGTTCGCTTGAGTTGTGCGTTTTCAATCTCCGCCTGTTTCATAGCAAGAAGCTGTGCAGTAGTTTGCTCAAGTTCTTTATCTTTTTCAACGAGCAGGGAATGATAATCTTTCTGAATACGGGATTGTAAGGCTGTAGTGAGTTTCTCTTTTTCCTTTTCCAATCGTTCTGTAAACAACTCATTCTCACGCTGCTTACGTTGGATGAACTCTGCTTCCTGCTTTTTGAGTTCGGCTTCTCTGTCACGGAATTGACTTTCCAGCTGCTGACGGAGTGCAGTCATCTCCTGATGGAATTCCTGCTCTATCTTTTTTCCGACTGCTTCTTCAATGTCCACGATACATCCGCAACTGGGACATGCGATGGAAAGACCTGAAGCATTATGTTGTAGGTACATTGCTGAGAGGTTTAGCGATTGTTATGAAAGTGGTTTTAAATGAAATCAACATCCTGCGCATAGGGATATCGCATCAGATAATCCAGTGCAGCTTCAAAACGAAAGTTGTCATAAACGATTTTATACAGCATGAATGTAATCGGTACACGAATCTGATAGTGATTGGCGAGCTGCATGGCGATGGACAATGTACGTACACCTTCTGCAGTCTCTGAGAAAGAAGCCTGTACGTCTGATAAGTTCTCTCCCTGACCAAGTCGATAGCCAAACCGGTAGTTACGACTATCGGGACTGGTGGCGGTGGCGATCAGATCACCGATTCCAGCCGTACCCAGAAACGAACCGGTAGCGGCACCCATGGCTTTGCCAAAGTAGACAATCTCATGCAAGCCTCTTGTAATGAGCATTGACTGGATATTCTTGCCAAGCTTTTTGCCAGCCAGGTATCCTGAGCCCAGGGCATAGATGTTCTTAAGCGCCCCGGCGATTTCTGCCCCGATAATATCATGCGCTCCGAAAACGAAGAACACATTGCTGCTTAGCAGGTCCTGTCCCTCTTTGATGACTTCGGAAAACTCACTTGCGATGACAGTAGCTGTCGGTTGACCGTCGATGATCTCCTGCGCAATATTCGGACCTGAAAGACAACCGATCCTGAGGACAGGGCTTTCTTCAGCTATCACTTCGCTCATTGTATGGATCTCATGTCGCGACAAGCCGAGCTGGGTGGCGGGTGGAGCTGATACATCAAATCCCTTCACACAATGAATAAGATAATGACGTGGTCTGAGAAAGGCTCCAACAGTCTGCATCATTTCACGGAAATATTGCGAGGGGATTGCTGGAAAAATCGTCTGGCACTCTTGCGCTAACTGCTCGGGTGACGTCGTGGCCTTCACGTGCTTTGGGAGAGCCACACCCCGTAATGTATGTTGCTCGTTGATCGCAGCTGCCAGTGATGGATCGCGCATCAATATCAATACCTGCGCATTGATGGAGAGGAGCTTGCTCAACGCAAGACCGAAACTCCCCGAACCTATGATACCAGCTTTTGGCAATGTAGTGGTTACGGTCATGCAGAAATCATGCGTCTTAGCTTGTATAAACTCAAAAAAAGAAATTTACGTCTCAACAAAGGTCGATCTTTTTCGTTTCACAACCCGACAATCGAGAATTAAATAGTGTCGCATTTGGCTTGTCGTCCACGAAGGCATCCATTTGGGGCCGGTGCCATAGGCATCCCTTTGGGGCAGGCAGGGAAAAATCCGGTAATTAGATAGATTGCCAGGTTTGTCAAAAGATGAGACATTACCGAAAATTATGACAATCACCATGGAGAGATCCATTGTTCTACAAATGTTTTTCTTACTGATTGCGCTGGCCGCAGAAGCACAACCACCAATCGAAACACGTGCTTTGACAGCTATAGAGAACCTGACTGTAGTCGATGCGTATGAAGGAGAACAGGGTTATTACTTGTTTTGCCCTTCCGTCAGGCCAGTGCAGGCAACTGTTCCTATTGTCTTTGTACATGGGTATGGAGCTTTGAATCCTATGATCTATGGCAAATGGATCCGCCACCTAACAGAGCATGGGCATTGTGTCATTTATCCCAGATACCAGGAAGATCTCTTTAAAACTTCACCTCATGATTTTACCACCAATGCCGTTGCCGCGATAGCTGAGGCGCTTACACGGATCAAAGAGGCAGATATTGGGTCGGACACCGATGGCCTGTATCTGGTTGGGCATTCCTACGGCGGCGTGATCATCGCAAATCTCGCAGCAAACTGGCGCGCTCTCCACTTACCCGAACCACGTGTGGCTTTTCTCTGCGAGCCTGGTTCCGGCCCTTTCAAGGGTGGAGTCCTGGATTCTTATCATACGATAGACAGCACTTTACACATGGCTATCATGGTTGGGGACAATGATGAGACTGTTGGGCAGGAATTTGGCAGTATGGTTTTCGAAAGTGCAGTGAATACGCCTAATCGGGTCCTCCTTTGGCAGTATGCCTGTACACAGGATACGTTTAGCGTATCTGCCAGCCATTACGAACCCTACGCCATTGATGTCGCCTTTGACAATGGCATTGAAAATTTTACCTCACGCAAGGCGTTGAGAGTGGCGCAACTCGATCATATTGACACGGAAGGTTACTGGAAGGTATTCGACATGTTGATTGCGAAAGACGCATCGCGCGATGTCTCGCGATTCGCTTCACATCTTCTCAATAAGTTTATCAATCTTGGTGTCTGGCCTGATGGGACTGAGCTTTGTAAAATGGGATTTCAGTGTCCGGTACAGCCTGAAGCCGGAAAGTGACCGGTGCTTCGGTTATTTCTTTGACTTCTGTTTATTGCGGTCCTGAGCAACTCGCTGTTGCTCCTTCATCGCCTGCTCCAATCTTTCGGAGAAGGCCGAGCGCTTTTTCGGTTTTTCTTTGTTTAAATCGAGTTCGGCTCTGATCTTTTCATCATTGAAAATGAACTCCTTAGTCCCCAGGGTAAGGCCGACATTTACAAGGTTAGAAAACAGGAGATAGAGGGTAAGCCCCGATGCGTAATTGTTGAAGAAGAATAAGAACAATACCGGCATGAAATATTGCATGTACTGCAGCATCTTCTGATTCCCTCCCATCGCACCCATATCTGTATACTTCATGGTATAGTAAGTGTACAGAATCGTCGTCCCTGCCCATAAGAGAGTGAACATACTGACGTGTGCCCCGTAAAACGGGATTTCGAAAGGCAGATTCACCAGGACGTCATAGCTCGACAAATCAGAAGCCCAGAGGAACTTCGCTTGTCTGAATTCTATCGATGCAGGAAAAAACCGGTACAATGCAAACCAGATTGGCATCTGCAAGACCATGGGAAGACATCCACCTAAAGGACTCACGCCATATTCCCGATACACCTTCATGGTCTCCATTTGCTGCTTCTGCATATCATCTTTGTGCTTCTCACGCAGTCCTGCAAGCTGGGGTTTCAGCGCACCCATTTTGGCCTGTGAATGCAGCATCTTATAGGTCAGGGGATACAATAGAATTTTTACAAGCAACGTCAGAAGGAGAATCACGAAACCCTTGTTGGGTACCATGTCAGAAAGCACATTGAAGATTGGTCTGATCACCCACCGGTTGATGGTGCCGAAAATGCTCATCCCAAAAGGAATCACATCTTCGAGGTTTGCATTGAATGCACGTAGCTCCTCAAAATCATTTGGCCCAAGGAACATCGTCATACCGATCTCTTCACGATGCGATCCCTGCAAAGGAATATCCAGTTCCGTCCGTAGTATTTTGAGATCATCACTGTCGTCTTCCATCATCTGGGTGGACATCACCCCACCTGTAAAGCGGGTATCTGCGATCAGGCTACTGTTGAAAAACTGATTGGAATGAGAAACCCATTTCAAAGACGTTGTACTTAAGTCATCGGTATCATCCTTTCTGCAGGAGCAATAGTCTGGTGTGTCACTACTGCTTTCACGGTAATACACCGATGTATAGAATTTCTCATAGCCGGTGTTCTTCTCAATCCTATCGAGATAATTGACCCAATTGAGCCGCAGGTTCTTACTGGTAGAAACAGGCATGCCTTCGAGCAGGATATCATAATCAACTGCATAGCTGTTGACACCCAATTTGTAGGATTGACTGAAGATTGTTCCGTCAGTACCTCTTGCAGTAAATGTCAGCGCTCCTGGCTCTTCCTGCACATCAAAATAGAGGTCGCCAGTCCGGATGTGTTTGTCGCCGGCAGGAAGGAGGTACTCGAATATGTTTTTTTCATCTTCAAGTAAGTGAAGAGGTGCAAAGTATTCTTTACGTTTTTCGTCCAGGAGGATCTTCTGATATTTCTTGAGAAGTACATCAGTGATATGACCTCCTTTGTTGGAGAATGTTATCCTGATCTTCTCATTTTCAAGTGTATAGGACTTCTCGGTTCCGAGAGCTGCAGCAGCGAGTGCACCGTAGCGCGATGTCATCTCTGCCCGTTGCAGCGAATCGCCGGAGTGTGCTAATGTCGAGTCAGCTTTTTGCTGCGCGTCCTGGTGCAGTCTTACTGCCGTTTGCCCAGCGGAATCGCGTAAGAGCGATTGTTCTGCAACAGCGATGCTGTCCTGAGCGCGTTGGCGTTTTTGCAACTCCTCCCGGGAAGGTGTATTGAGTGTACTCCACAAAAGAAAGATGCCGAAGAGGAGAACCATCCCGACGATCTGATATCTGTCTAACTTCACTGAGATCTCGCTAAAGTCTTGAAAAAGTGAGCGCAAAGGTAATACTTAGGGTCACTTACGGATTCCGGATCCTCATCAGGTAGTCTGGTCTTCTTGTGTATGTAGATCCATTGTGTATCTTTCATGGGTTCTTGAAGGGAAAAATTGAACACATTATATATAGAGGTATGAGCAGATATTCCAGTGTTTTACTCGCAGTGTTTGCAGGCCTTCTTTTGACAAGCTGCGCATCGGGCAAATTGATTGAGGCCGTCCCATCTGATAATACACTTCCTCTGGATGAGGGTGAACAAAGGGTTTTCCTCGTTGGAGATGGGGGAGAAGAAAATGAGATTCTCAGGAATAATCTGGACCTTCTGCGCAAGCGAATTGGTGCTTCCGGCATACCAGCTACGGTATTGTACCTGGGAGATAATATCTATCCAAGAGGGGTACCGAATCCTGAAGACTCGAGCGCATACGATCTGGCCGTCAACATCCTTGACGCGCAGATGAAGGGTGTAGAAGGACTTACAGAGCAGACGATTTTTATACCCGGAAATCATGACTGGAACAAGGGTAAAGCAGGCGGCCATAAAGCCATTCGCAGTCAGGACAAACTCATCAGGAACTCAGGTGTCGCAAATACACGTATGCTACCACGTAAAGGATGTCCGGGTCCGGAGGTAGTAGAACTTACAGATGATGTCGTCCTCATTATTATGGACAGCCAGTGGTGGCTGCAGGATTGGAGTACAGAAAAAGAGATTAATGATGATTGTGAAATCAGGACGCGGGCTGACTTCATCACAGCCTTCGGTGAACTCCTGAAGGATTACCAGGAGCAACAAGTCATTGTTGCCATGCACCATCCGTTGGTCAGTGCGGGGTCACATGGAGGCTACTTTACATTCAGGGACCATCTTTTTCCATTGACGAATGTCAAGAAGTTGAGAAACTTCTACTTGCCCTTGCCTGTGATCGGATCAATTTATCCTATCTATCGAAGCAACTTTGGCAATGTTCAGGATATCGCAAATTATAAATACCAACAGCTCAGAACAGGACTCCTGAATGCGGCAAAACTACATGACGATGTCATTTTTATTTCTGGTCACGAGCATTCTTTGGAATATCACGGATTGAACAATCACCATTTTATCGTATCGGGAGCTGGTAGCAGATACACGGATGTCGGAAAAGCGAGAACCTTACACTTCGGACATGGGGCTCCAGGATTCATACAGCTCAATCTGAAATCCGGAGGCGCTGTCGATCTTCTTGTGTGGGAATCTGGTAGTGGCGTCTCCGGTGAACCAGTCTATCGCTCTACAGTCACTACCGGGAAAAAACGCACTGTGAATTCAGGCACCTACCCAGACCCTTCAACATTTCCTGACACTGTTCGTATTCCGATCTCAACGCGTTATGCAAAGGGCGGTTTGTACCGGTTTTTCTTTGGTGAACGCTATCGTGACATTTATGAGATTCCTGTACCCGTGAAAGTGCTGAACCTCACTGAGGCACATGGAGGACTCACTCCGATCAAGAAGGGTGGTGGGATGCAGACAAATTCCCTGAGACTTGAGAATCCCGATGGCAAAGAATATGCAGCGAGATCAATGAATAAAGACGCCAGCAAGCTGCTTCCTGAAAACCTGCAAAGCACATTTGCCAGTGATATCCTCCAGGATCAATTTACGGCATCACATCCTTATGCGGCATTTGTCATTCCAAATCTTGCGGCACATGCAGGCATCTATCACACAAATCCTGAACTTGTATATGTACCTAAGCAGGATGCGCTGGGATCTTATGCAGAGGAATTCGGCGATCAATCTTTTCTGCTTGAGGAGAGACCTTCTGGCGACTGGTCTGACTATGCAAATTTTGGAAACAGTAGTGATCTGATGGGATATGGTGATGTGGTGGAGGAAACAATGGAGGACTACAGGAATCAGGTCGATCAGGAGTTTGTCGCCCGTTCCCGCTTGTTTGATATGTTCCTGGGCGATTGGGATCGTCATGATGATCAATGGCGCTGGGCAGCAGTTAAGAGAACAGATGGAAAGGGCAAGACATATCGTCCGATACCACGGGACAGGGATCAGGCATTTTCAGACTATGATGGACTCGTTGTCTCCATGGCCAGATGGTTTACCCCTACCATCAGAAAACTCGGCAAGTTCAATGATGACATCGGGAATATGAAATGGTTTAATGACAACGGTAAATGGTTTGATCGTGACTTTCTCAATGCTCTGACTGAAGAACAATGGGTGCGTATCGCAGAAGAAGTAAAGTCATCATTATCTGATGAACTGATCGAAACAAGTATACGCAGATGGCCGCCGGAAGTTTTCGCACAAGGTGGTCAACACATTATTGAAACACTCAAGAAACGGCGCGACAAACTCCCCGGGTTTGCTTCCAGGTATTATAAAGAACTCTCTAAGACTGTGCACATCCGGGGAACGCACCATGCTGACCTGATTGAAATCACGCGTGCTCCTGGGCAAACACGTGTACAACTATTTGATTCCAATAAGGAAGGGGATAAAAATGAACTCTACTATACCCGCACGTTTATAAATACTGTTACGCAAGAGATTCAGATCTATGGATTGGAAGGTCAGGATCAACTCATGATCAGCGGGTCGTCTGCAGGAGGAATACGTGTCTATTTCGTCGGTGGTGAAGATGGAGACAAAGTGAGGGTGGATGGTAAGCAACAGCCTGGCAATATCAAGGTATTGGATACACAGCCGGCAAAGAATATCGTTGCAGATCAACCTGTATCATATCGTCAGGTGGGTGATGATCACAACACCTTTGAACGTCGTGCATTTTTATATGATTACGGTATCCCAAAATTGATCATTGCAGGTAATCCTGATGACGGGTTTTTATTTGGAGGTGGGGCGCAATGGACGAACCATGGATTTCAAAAAACACCTTATGCAAGCCAACACACGCTGACAGGCTTCTATGCAGTAGCCACACAGGCATTCGGACTTGACTATACCGGAGAATGGACCGATGCACTGGGAAAAATCGATGTAGGGGTACATGCTGCATTTAAGGCACCGACCTTTGTGCAAAACTTCTTTGGATTTGGAAATGATTCTGAAGAAATCGAAAGTACAGAGGACAAAGACTTCTATCGCGCGCGCAAGCGTAATTATTCACTTGTACCCTTTCTCAAAGCAGGAAAGGAGCAAGGCAGCAGTCTCATTTTACGTGCCGGCTACGAAAGCCACGAAGTGGAGCAAAATGAAGGTCGATTTGTAACCACTCCCGGAAGCGGATTGGATCCGGATGACTTTGATGAAAAGCGTTTTGCGGTTACGAGCGCAGCTTTTCAATATAGGGTTGTGGACAATCCTGCAATTGTACGTCGGGGGATTGATTTTGATATTGCGACTGGTCTCGACCTACCTCTTACGGGTGATGATGATGCTCACAGATATTTGAAGACTTCTCTTGCAATGTATTATCAATTTAAGCATCTGGGCAGATCCGTGCTGGCTACACGTGTAGGGATGCAATGGCATGGTGGGGATTATCAGTTTTATCAGGGAGCTATTCTTGGCTCACAGGAGAATTTCCGGGGAGTGCGTAAAGAGCGGTTTGTTGGCGACCGGATGTTTTATCACAATACGGACCTGCGCATCAGACTTTCGCAATGGAGGAGTTATTTTTTACCTGCTTCATTGGGTATCCAGTTGAATTTTGACCATGGTAGGGTATGGCAGGAAGGAGAGAACTCCGATACCTGGCATTATGCCTATGGCGGAGGAGTTTGGATCAGTCCTTTCCAGACCCTCTTATTTTCAGTAAACTATCATAAATCCGATATCGATCAGCGCTTTAGTGTGGCAATGGGATTTTTATTTTAGGCCAAATGGAATCAAATACTAATTGTGGATCAGTTTTTGTTTTAAAATGTAGTTTGGCCGGAGATTTCCGGCTGAAAGCCTCGTGTTTGGATGGCAGATCTCATGGAAAGTAATGTAATATTGGACACCCCACTCGTACAAAAGGCAGAGCGTTATGTACGAGAACATTTTGATCGCGAGATTCCCCCTCAGTACGTATATCACAATTTTGACCATACCAAACGCGTAGCAGCCGTGATCGGTGAACTTGCGGATGAAGCGCATGTCACAGATGAGGAAAAGGAGAATCTCGTATTGAGTGCTCTCTTCCACGACACCGGATTTAGTATTTCTGCAAAAGATCATGAAACCCATAGCAAGGAAATCGCCGCACGCTTTCTTGCACAGGAAGGAGTTCCGGAGTCACGGATCAATGAGATTCTGAAGTGTATTGATGCGACAAGGTTAGGGCATGCACCCTCTTCGCGTCTCGAAATGCTGATCAAGGACGCGGATACAAGTAGTCTTGGTGAAGACAATTTTTTTGAGATCACAGAACAACTGCGCCAGGAGCTTAACATTGTCAATGAGGAAAGTATTGATGAAAAAGCATGGGACAGGATCAATCTCGAATTTCTGAAAGAACATGAGTTTTATACTGAAGAAGCAAAAAACCGGTTTACCGAAGCGAAGAAAAAACATATCAAGAAAATCGAGAAGAAATTGAAGAAAGGAGGGAAGAAAGAAAAAGAGAAAGTGAAAGCCGTGGTCCCCAGACTCCTGACGATAGGTTCGAGCAAAAGTGCACAGACTCAATTCAAAACATCGTTGCGGAATCACATAGATCTGAGTTCAATTGCAGATAACAAAGCGAACATGATGCTCTCCGTGAATGCGTTGATCATCACGATAGCACTTCCGCTTCTTGGTGAACGCATTGCATCAGACAAGAAGATGCTGATCCCGACATTGATCCTTTTAGCCGTCTGTATTATTGCAATGGTCTTTGCGACGCTGGCCACTCGCCCCATTCCAATGGCTGGTCGCAGCTCCCTGGAAGATATCAAAGGCAAAAAGTCAAACCTCTTTTTCTTCGGGAATTTTTTTCAGATGAGTTTCCAGGAATATGAGGAAGGGATGCGGGTGATTGTAGGAGATGATGAATTATTAGACAATGCAATTACGCGAGACCTGTTCTTTCTTGGTAAAGCTCTTGGAAAAAAATACCAGTACCTGCGACTGTGTTACAATTTCTTTATGTACGGTCTCATCCTGGCGGTTCTGGCCTTCGGTGCCACATTTGTTCTAGGTGCCCGGTAGCATAGAATTCTTGCGAATCAACGCGGATCAAAGCGACCACACGCACCGCACGACTTTCCAATCAGGCTCATACGCAAGGCTCAGACTCACACCTTTATTTTTTTTGGGATAATGCAGTTTAGGGATGAGAACTCCTCCTGCGATACCGATGCCAAATCCGACGATGACGTCACTTGGAAAGTGCTTTAACGCCTGCACACGTTTATAACCGATCACCGCTGGCGGAACACTCGCCAGTCCGTAATACAACCATTTAATGTGTCTTTTTTCGGGATGATAGTCAAGAAAGGATTGTGCCATGAAGAATGTGGTCACAGCCGTCACCGAGACATGACCGGAATAAAACGAATTGCGGTTTCCTCCCCAGATGCGTTCTTCAAGAGGCACTTCCGGGAAATACGTGACCGGTCGATATCGCTCGATAAATGTCGGACCCAGGAAAGACCAGCCATAAAAGTTTGAAGTGAGGATCTGGGATTCCAGATAGACGAAGGTAATATCCAGCCAGTCTTTTCTCATTCTCTTGTCAGCAATGATCAAGGCAGCTGGAATTAATGTCCCCCAGGTGATGGCGAAATCTGATGATTCCTCGTATTTGTTGTACGCATCGGCATGCTGCCGAAGTGCAATGCGATCAAATTTGGGTACGTCTGACTTATCTAAACCAGAAAGCTGTTCGGGTGTCAGCCATTCCTTGTCTCGCGTACGTGCAAGTCCTATCGAATTTGTCACTGCTCCGACACCGATAACGGGCAGGGAAATCCAATAGTTCACACGATACTCTGCAGATCCGGAAGTGTCTTGATATTGCGCCCATGCAGAATGACTGAAGACGCTACTAAACAGAACTACGCTGCAAAGTGATTTACAAATTGAGTACATCGAGACCTTGTTCAAATACAATATCGACAGGGATATCTTTATTGCCAAGGCGATCCAGATCCTTTTGCAGTTGCGGAGGAATGTTTCCTTTTTCATTGAAGAGAGCTGTGACTCCTGTATAATCTCCGTCCCCCTGCAGTGTGAGGATATGTGTGGAGAGCGCTTCAATTGCTTGTTCGAATTTCTGCTGATCGACCAAATAATGACCATCATCGTTCCGGGTAAACGCACCCATTTCTTCGAAGAAATTGAAGGCGATCATATTTGCCTTCCCGTGCGCACTACTTGCACCGAAACGCACAGAACGGAAGATCCCGGCCATGAACGTGACGTAATAATCCATCAAATCTCCACTGATCTCCCCCTTGTGGTGTAGTTGTCTGATCATATAGATGCCCAGGATGTCCGCTTTGCCTTCTTCAAGCCCGGATGCCAGCTCCTGTAATGCCTTGCGCACCGTCGTACCGCCTTTGATCGTATTCTTGATACCGAGGCCATGGGCTACTTCATGAAACATGACGTTGCTGAAGAACGCATCGAATGTCACATGCTCTCTCTGAGACGGATCAATCAATTCTTCGGTAATGGGTACGAGAATATGATCAAATTTTGCGCGCATCGCATTTTTCAATTGAAGCCTGCGCGTACCTTTTTTAAGCTGTACTTCTTCATCATTGGGCAGATTGATGGCGATCGTTTTGCTGCCGGCGTTGCAATCTCCTGCATAATAGATGACATCATAGGCGTTCAGTTCTGTATCCAGTCCCGGCTTTTCTTTTTTGTATTGCGGAGGAACAGGAAGTCCGGATTGTAGCGCAGGAAGAAACTTTGCATAACGTGCAAGGCGTTTACTCCAATCCATGTCTTTCACAAGGACGTATGCTTCATGGGCAGCTTTATATCCGAAGAGCTGGTCTTCATATGTTTCTATCGGACCGATGACAATATCGATCCGATTGGTTTTCATATCCAGCCAGGCCATATCGCTGGTCCGATATTTATCATTCAACAATGCATCGCCACGCAACTGCAGATACCTGCGCAATCCGGCATCTTCGGCAAGTGTGGCAGCCTTTTTCAGAAGTTGCGCAGCTTCTTTGTGTTCTTTCTCAAATTGGCGGCGATAGGGAATGACTGTGAGTTTGCCTTCCTTATTCCTGCGTAGAAATGTGTATAAGCTTTCTTTGCCCGGAAGTTCCGTGGTGTCAAATTCTTCTTTGGTCATATCCACAGGGTAGAAGTTGGCCCCTTTGGGTTTCTCTCCGTATGTTTCCACAAAAGGGGCATTGCCTTCAAGACGATCCCATGGTCCATAATTAATTGCGGCGAATTGTTTCAGTTTATCATTTGGGAGTCCTTCGAGAAGAGTATTCGGGTTTCCATACGCCTCGTACCAAAAGCACTGATCCATGAGCTGAGCTGCCTGGATCAAAAATGGAAGCATCTGTTTTTCCTTTTCGGTCAGAACTGCATCTGTAGTCAATTTTACCGTGATATACTTGTCCAGATCTGCTTTCACTCTGTCGGCTTCTTCCAGGACTTCACCCAAGGACGCGTCTCCGGTGGAAGTCGTGGTTTCATGCTTTGGTGCGCACTGGAGGAACAAAATCGCAAGCAGAAAATAAAGCGTGGTTGTCCATTCCATTTGTTCAGGTTTCAATCGCATAAGAGTGTAAGATAGAATTACTGTTTACAAGCTAAGACACGAGTACAAGAGAAATCGAGCCTATCTGGTCTATGACACATATCAGAATTCAAACATAAGAAATCGTGAAGAATTTACGGGCTTCCCTTCAAAATTCAATATAGATTGGTATTTTTTCAAGGTTATGTCAAAGTATAGGGGCATTCGTTAGCCGTTAGCCATTAGCCGTTAGCCGTGCCGCCCTTCTTCAATCAACCAATAAGCATATCTTCATGACTTAATCCGCTTCACGTGACCCAAGATACTATCACATCTTCACGTCTTCAACTATTGAATACAGCTTTTATACTCCTGCTGTCATGCGAAGTACCGGCACAGGCAGGTAAAACTGCGATTCTACAGGATTCATGTAGTACATACTTTGATGGAATATTTGAAGTGATCTCTCAAAGGATTGTGGAAAGAGGGAATGAGTCAGACAAACGTTCCAGGGAATTTGAAACCTATGATCAGGAGCTCATTGAATGGATCAAAAGCAGGTTTGATGCAAATGAATTTGTCTGTACTCCGGAAATTGTCGGTCATGCAGAAGCTCTCACCCGTGAGATTGTACACGTCAATCCAGACTCATTTACCGAACCCATCATAACTCTCGTGAGTAAAGATCCATCAGTGAATGCAAGTTCTATTGGCAATGAGACGATCATTCTCAATGCAGGTTTGTTGATGGCAATGGAGACAAAGGAGGAGTTTCTTTTCGTCATTGCGCATGAAATGGGACATGACTTCCTGGATCATAAGGAGGAAATGCTGAAATATTCCTACGATCAGTACGCCTCTAAATCGCATAAAGAGGAGGTGAAAGAGATCATCAAAAAGTCTGGTACAAAGAGGGAAGCATTACTGAATTATTTCGAAACACTGGAAATTGAAACAAAAGCGTTCAGTCAGTCAAACGAATTTGAGGCGGATTCTGTTGCAATGGTCTTCATTACATCGATGATTTGGGATCCCTCTGATGCAAGTGCAGCGCTGAGGCGTATTCATGAATATGAACCTGTATCTCCGGACTGGAAGGCTCTTCTGAATTTTGAGAATTATCCATTTCAGGCATCCTGGCTCCAGTTACAGGCACTACTTGTAGAACCGGACACATTGGACGAATCACGACTTGCGCTATTTAGTACTCATCCACACGTAGACAAGCGCATCGCAAAGCTGGAAGGAGACTATCTCAGCGCAGGGGAAAGAAATAGTAGTTCATATACTCTTTCAGTTCCATTACGCAATGACCTCATGATCCAGTCTGTCGAATATCTCATTGACCAGGAACGCTACCTGCCAGCCCTCTATACTGCTATGAACAACCACAATCCATTAGAACCAAATGAAGCACTCTGTCGGTTGACCGGTACAATTTTTCATGAGTTGTATACATTGCGGGAGGTTCATACCTTCAGCGACCATATTCCACCGCCGCCGGCGACGATAACTGATGCGTATGATGAGCTTATTTGTATCTTGAACAAGATGCGCCTCAGAGATTTGGCGAATACAGGGTTTCATTTTATGAATCAATATCCATTTCAATCGAAGTCTTATAACACTGTAAAGACTGCATTAAAAGAACTACTTAAAAACTGAACAATATGCGTAAAACGCGATGCATGCTTAAAGTGACAATTCACGTCACCTATCTTCTCTTGCTTCTTGTTTCAGACACTCACGCGCAAAGTGCCACATTTCAGGAAATTCTCACAGTGCAGATGAGGGATTCAGGACCCTTGCAAGAGAAAGGAGTTGTGCGTGGATATTATTTTATTTACGGCGCAGAAAGCACGAAAAAAGACTACGCATCTTTTATTTTGCAGATTACGGATGCCAACCTCAATCCGTTGAAGAAGAAAACCATCTCTGTCCCGGATAAGCTCTCGCTCAATCGTGTCGAATGCAATGGAAATTCTATTGGATTGAAATTTGTAGACCTCAAGGAAGAAAAGTACACATTTAAAACATACTCATTGGTAGGGGAGCTCTTGTATTCGAAAACTTCGCCTGAGTTTTCAAACATGGAAAAGGCGAAGTTCAGTTCGACGGCAGGTGGCGAACAAGCCCCCTCGTTCCATCCTATCAAGGGCGCAGGATATGTCAATTATATGACAGTGAAGTCAGAGGAAGGCAAGCCTACATACAATATCAATTTCTATTCGGATACGGAGGCAGTCGATCATTGGTCTTACACGAGCGAATCCGATCAGGTAGAGTTTGCTTTGCACCTTACTGGAGATACAAGTTATATCTATGCACTTGTGGCTAAGCGTGATGCCTTAATGTCAACAGATATGGAATTCTTTGTGACTGGATTTAATGCAAAGACTGGGGACATGGTTTATCAGGTGCCTTTGGAATCGGATGCATATAGGTACCTCACCTTCTCAGCGTTCGTCAATGACCAGGGCAATGTACAAGTAGTGGGAAGATACTTTGACAAGGGAGACAATCCATTTAAAGACCGGGAACTAGGCTTTGCAATGCTCACACTTGACGCGCAGGGAAAAATAACCCAGGCCAGGCATGTGCCATCTGGCGATGCAAAACTCAAAGTGATGCAGGAAGGTTCTGATGAAACTGATTCAAAGGAATATTTTTTCTTTCATGACTTTATCCAATTGGCAGACGGGAAAATTCTTGGCATTGCGGAGATGTTTTCAATGAAGGTCAATGCACTCGGCATCATGACTGGCGGGGCTGGAGGAACAATTGTGATGAACGACATGTGCATTTTCGAGTTTAATGAGAATTTCGATTTGCAAAATGTGCAACAATTTGATAAATACAAAAGCACATTTCCTATTCCTGGTATACCAATCTTCAGTCCAGCCCTGTATGCATACATGGTCAAAGAACACGGAGGCTTTGATTATACATTTTATCAAAAGAAACCTGATGAAGCATTCGCAGCCGTATGTTATTTAGACTACGAACGTCGCAAGGGTGAGAAAAACAATACCATCCTTGGGGCCATCTTCATCACTGACGCGGGATACACGACAGACAAGTTTGATTTGCCGACTGAGGCAGACTTTATCAAAATCATGCCGGGTCCTTTTGGTAGCGCTGTGGTCATGGAATATTACAGGAAGGAGAAAGAGCTCAAAGTGAATACGAGGAATTTGAATTATTGATTATTGATTGAAGAAGTTGAGGAGTCGATAGCGCACGCCCACGCGATCCGGGTGCGGCCAGGCTCCAAGCCTGTCTGCTCCAAAGGGATGCCTATGGCGCCGACAAAGGCAGGGTCAGGCTCCCCTTCATTTCAAAGGGACAAATTGCGATATGTTGTTCACATGCGTCCAAATGAGTTCCCCTTACTCTCTTTGTATATTTGCCCCCGATAAATCCTAAACGCATGTTTGAAAACCTCACAGATAAACTCGATAGCGCGTTCAAAGTCCTCAAGGGCGAGAGTAAACTGACCGAACTCAATATCGCCGAATCTATCAAAGAAATCCGCCGTGCACTTGTAGCGGCAGACGTAAATTATAAGATCGCCAAGGAGTTCACGGACAAGATTAAAGACCAGGCTCTCGGAACTCAAAATGTGTTGAAGTCTGTAAAGCCAGGCGAGCTGATGATCAAGATCGTCATGGACGAATTGGTCACTCTCATGGGTACTCAGGCAGTGGACATCAACGTCAAGGGCAAACCAGGTGTCGTTCTGATCGCGGGGCTGCAGGGTTCTGGTAAAACAACCTTTTCCGCCAAGTTGGCCAATCACCTCAAATCAAAACGTAATCAGAAACCTTTGCTCGTCGCATGCGACGTCTATCGACCTGCGGCAATGGATCAACTCACCATCCTCGGCGAATCCATTGGAGTCCCGGTGTATCAGGAAACCGACAGTAAGGATCCTGTGAAAATTGCTGAAAATGCGATCGTGCATGCAGTCAATCATGGGTTTGATGTCGTGATTATTGACACTGCGGGTCGTACGGCAATCGATGAGACGATGATGACCGAAATCCGGAATATCAAGAATGCCATCGAGCCATCTGAAACGTTGTTTGTCGTAGACTCAATGACGGGGCAGGATGCCGTGAATTCCGCGTTAGCCTTTAACGATGTTATTGACTACGACGGCGTAGTGCTTACAAAACTCGATGGAGATACACGCGGTGGAGCAGCCCTGTCGGTGAAGTACATCGTAGGCAAGCCAATCAAATTTGTCAGTACAGGTGAAAAGCTGGATACCATAGATGTGTTTCATCCTGAGCGGATGGCACAACGTATTCTCGGCATGGGAGATATCGTCACGTTTGTTGAGAAGGCGCAGGAACAATTCGATGTCAAGGAACAGGAACGCCTAGAAAAGAAAATCAAGAAGAACAAATTCGATTTCAATGACTTTCTCACACAGATGGCACAGATCAAAAAGATGGGAGATCTCAAAGGCCTCATGAATATGATCCCCGGTATGTCGAAAGTGACCAAGGATCTGGATATTGATGAAAAGGCGTTTGGAAAAGTGGAGTCGATCATCTTGTCTATGACCCCCGAAGAGAGATCGAATCCTGAGTTACTGAACATGAGCCGGAAAAAACGCATCGCTGCGGGATGTGGACGGGATATTCATGAGATCAATTTATTTATCAAACAATTTGACCAGATGCGCAAGATGATGCATATGGTCAGCAAGGGGCAGGGATTGCAGGGGCTCGCGCAACAAATGCCAAAGCGACGTTGACAATTCCGACCGCAGGATTACGTTTTCTGTTGAAGCATCTCAGAGTATCATTTTAACCAATGAGATATAAAGGATTAACATCATTTCTAATTAAAGCACAATACGCTTAGCAATGCAACAATTACGCAGTTTGACGATCTACTTCCTTGCGCTGCCCGGAGTGATCTCTCTTGTGTTTACACCAACGTCTCTCGCACAAAGTCATACGGGTGCGAACGCGAATTTGAGCATTTCGAATTCTATTCCGATGGATCCTGCAGTGCGCAGTGGCCTTCTCGGCAACGGAATGAAGTATTATCTGCGTAAGAACAACAAGCCAGAACAACGGGCAGAACTTCGCCTCGCCGTCGCGGCTGGTTCTATGCAGGAAGATGAGGATCAGCTTGGCCTTGCCCATTTCGTAGAACATATGGCCTTCAATGGTTCCGAGAATTTCACAAAGAACGAACTCGTAAACTATCTGGAATCAGTAGGTACGCGCTTTGGCCCCGACCTGAATGCATACACGAGTTTTGATGAAACGGTCTATATGCTGCAGGTCCGTACAGATGATTCATTGCAATTTGCGAAAGGTCTGACCGTACTGCAGGATTGGGCAGGAGGCCTGCTCTTTGACGAGGTAGAAATAGATAAAGAACGCGGTGTGGTGGTTTCAGAGTGGCGTTCCAGACTTAGTGCTGAACAAAGAATGCAGCAATTGTATTTGCCGAAGATGTACTACAATTCCCGGTATGCAAAGAGGTTACCTATTGGAGATCCCGAGATTGTTGAGAATGCCAGCTATGAAACGGTGCGCAGATTCTATCGCGATTGGTACCGTCCTGATCTGATGGCGGTATGCATTGTTGGGGATATCGACCTGGATGGAGTCGAGAATGAGATCAAGACACGATTTGCTGCCTTGCGCAATCCGGAAGCCACCAGAATAAAAGATGAATATCACGTACCAGGTCATGCGGAAACATTAGTGGCTGTGCTTGCAGACAAGGAAGCGACCTTCACGAATGTCCGCATTATCTACAAACACAAGGGACATAAAACCAATACGCTGGAAGATTATCGGGAAACTCTTGTACACCAACTATACAACCGTATGTTCAACGCGCGCCTCTATGAAATCAATAATACTGCCGATCCGCCTTTTGTCTTTGCATCTACTGGTTATGGGAACAGTGTCGGCGATCTTGCTACCTACTCATCTTTTTCTGCTGTACCAGAGAACGGAGCAAAGCGGGCATTTCGTACTCTCCTCGCTGAAAACAAACGCGTTCTTCTTCATGGTTTTGTGCCAACAGAACTTGAGCGTCAGAAACTGGAGATGATGACCGCTGCTGAACGGAATGTGCGCGAAAATGATAAAATGGAATCGGCGCGGTATGTCTCTGGCTTAGTGTATCACTTTCTTGAAAACGAACCAATACCAAGTGAGCAACAGGAACTTGATATCTATACAGAACTTCTACCTACGATCACACTGGAGGAAATGAATCGCCTTGCACGCAAATGGATCACTGGCGACAATCGTGTGATCATCGTGACAGGGCCGGAGAAAGAGGGTTCCATGCTGCCATCAGAACAAGTGCTGCTGGCTATCATGGATAGTGTGGATTCGGAAATGATTGAACCATATGTTGATAAGGTGAATGATGCTCCGCTGTTTGATCGTGAACTCGCTCCAATCGCTATTGCCGATGAGACAGTTCAAGCGGCACTTGACATCCACACCTTCACTCTTGCGAATGGTATCAAAGTGATGTATAAGAAAACGGATTTCAAAAATGATCAGATACTGGTTGCAGGTTATAGCTGGGGTGGAAGCTCGCTGTACGACGACAATGAATATTATAGTGCACAGGCAATTGGTTCCGTGATCCAGCAGTCTGGAGTGGGAGGATTTGAAGCGCCACAACTCAATAAAAAACTTACAGGAAAGACAGTCGGTATTTCTCCATTCATTGCAGAGCGCTATGAAGGATTCAATGGTAGTTGTTCTCCCCAGGATCTTGAGACCCTGTTTCAATTGATGTTTCTTTATGTAACCTCACCTCGCATGGAAGATCAGGCACTACAGTCATATTTAAAGAAACAGGCTACAATACTTGATAATCTGCTGAGCAATCCCAATAATTACTTCGGTGAAGTCGTGAATAAAATCCGGTATCTGAATCATCCGCGACGCGGATTGCTACAAACTGAGGATTTGAAAAAAGTGCGCATGGCGCAGATGCAAGAGATATACCAGGACCGGTTCAGTGATATGAGCGACTTTTCGTTCTTTTTCACAGGAGCTATCGATCCGACGCAATTGCGTGATCTGGCTACACGGTACTTTGGCAATTTTCCTGTAACGCATCGTTCGGAAACCTGGAAAGATATCGGTGTCAAGTCTCCTGAAGGAAGAGTGGATAGTACGTTTCTCAGAGGCGAGGCACCTCGCAGTAATGTGCGTATGATCTATCACGGTGATTTTTCCTGGGATGATGAGTCCCGATTTGCATTGGAAATGCTCCTCGAACATGCCAGGATCAAATTACGGGAATCACTACGTGAAGACATGGGTGGAGTATATGGCGTCTCTATTTCCGGAGGTGCGTCTAAAGATCCGAAGCCTTTGTATAATATCAATATTTCATTTAACAGCGATCCGCCCAGAACCGAAGAGCTTGTACATGCATCGAATGCAGTACTTCAGGAAATCATCAATGGAAATATCACTGCGGAGGATATTCAGAAAATAAAAGAATTGCAACGTCAGTCACGGATTAAAAACCTAAAGGAAAACAGATATTGGCAATCAGCGATGATCAACAATTGGATGGATGGCACACCACTTGAGCAACTCACGCAGGAATACCTGGATAAAGAGCTTGAGACGATCAGTCCGGAGATGATTCAAACTGCTGCCGCGAATTACTTTTCAGGAAATAGAATTCAGGTCGTCATGCATCCTGAGAATTACCAGGTACCAAAGAATAAATCTTAATGCATTGGGTAGAAAATGATCTCTGACGACATCGCAAAGCCTGTAACAGATATTCCGGTCTTTGCACATTCGGATATTGATATCCCGTTTGTAGAATATACCCTACCGAACGGCCTTCGTCTTATTGTACATGAAGATCACAAGGCGCCAATCGTTGCAGTAAACATTTGGTATCATGTGGGTTCAAAAAATGAAAAGCCTGGCAAGAGCGGCTTCGCACATCTCTTTGAGCACCTGATGTTCAATGGTAGCGAACATTTCAACGATGACTATTTCCAGGCTTTACTCGCTGTGGGTGCCACAGACCTGAACGGCACCACGAATCATGATCGCACAAACTATTTTCAGAATGTTCCGACAGCCGCCCTGGATCAGGTATTATGGCTTGAATCGGACAGGATGGGTCATT
The DNA here is from genome assembly GCA_035292505.1 of Saprospiraceae bacterium. GTDB lineage: Bacteria > Bacteroidota > Bacteroidia > Chitinophagales > Saprospiraceae > DATDQA01. The sequence continues at coordinate 23,751 of DATDQA010000236.1, forward strand.
TACTTGGTGCGCTGGATCAGGCAAAACTTGACGAACAACGGGGTGTAGTGCAAAATGAAAAGCGGCAGCGCGAAAATGTCCCGTATGGCTGTGAGCAGGAAATTGTCGCGCAGGAAATCTATCCTAAAGGTCATCCGTACTCTTGGACTGTCATTGGATCTATGGATGATATCGCGGGAGCGACCCTTGAAGATTGTCGTGAGTGGTTCAAGGCGTATTACGGTGCGGCAAACGCTGTTCTGGTCATCGCAGGGGATGTAAATCCGCAGGATGTACTTGGGCGTGTGAAGAAATATTTCGGCGATATTCCGCCTGGTCCTGCTTTGGTGCGTCCTCAGCTCAACATTCCAAGACGGAATCACTATACCAGGACTACATACCAGGATAGGGTTCCAGAGGCCAGGGTCGTCATGGTATGGATCTCTCCTCAAATTGGCTCTCGTGAAGACGCCCTCCTTGGCCTCGCGTCGGACATATTGGCTCGTGGAAAGAATTCGAGACTCTATAAAACATTGATCTATGACAAAAAGATAGCGAGTTCAGTGTCTGCGTATCAATGGGCGAAAGAAATCGCCGGCAATTTTGTGATTGAAGCAAATGCAAAGCCTGGTGAATCTATTGATGAAGTGGAAGCACAGATTGAATCAATCTTTCATGAATTCCTTAAGCACGGACCAACAGAAGAAGAATTGTATCGTGTCCGTGCACAGTACTTCTCAGGATTTATCAAGGGATTAGAAAGAATAGGAGGATTTGGAGGTAAGTCGGATATTCTTGCCAGCAGCACAATATATGGTGGCACTCCTGACGCCTACAAGAAATACAACACTTACATCGCACACGCCACTCCGGAAGAAATACGTGACGCATGTCGTGCATGGCTTTCTCATGGAAAATTTACACTTACGTGCCATCCTCTACCGGCTTATACTGTGAGCCAGGAAGGAGCAGATCGCACGCAGATGCCTGCGTTGGAAACCGTGCGCGCAGGAATGTTTCCTGATTTGGAAAGAGCGCGCTTGAGAAATGGGCTTGAGATAATTCTTGCACATCGGTCTGCAGTACCGACAGTGGTTGTGGAAGCGCTTATTCATGCAGGCTTTGCATCTGATGGGATTCAGGCGGGACTGGCAAGTCTGACAATGTCCATGTTGGATGAAGGCACAAGGTCTTTGAACGCATTGGAAATCAACGAGCAATTACAACTCCTTGGAGCTTCATTGCAGTGTTCTGCCAGCCTTGATCACGCGTTTGTCAGACTAAGCACGCTCAAACAAAGCCTGCCTCAAAGTCTTTCATTATTTGGTGAAATACTTGTGCATCCCACCTTTCCGGAGCACGAGCTGAACAGAATAAAAAAGGAATATCACGCCTCGATTCAGCGTGAGAAAGTAAATCCGATGCCCATGGCATTACGTGTTGTGCCGAAACTTCTGTTTGGTGCAGGCCATCGTTATGCGCAGCCACTGACAGGTACGGGGTATGAGTCAACGCTTGCGCATATTTCACGCGACGACATAGTCTCCTTTTATCAGACCTGGATCAGACCCAGCAATACTAAACTGCTCGTCGTAGGTGATCTCAGCATGTATGAAGCAAAGAGTATGGTCAGTTCTTACCTTCAGGATTGGATTGATACTCTTGTTCCTGCTCACCAGGAGCCGGAGGATGTGTTGGGCGTGTCAGGTACGCTGTTTCTCCTTGATCGGCCAGGTTCACAACAGTCTATTGTCATTGGTGGTTATTTAGTTGAGTCGTATAATGAAGAGACTGCAATAGCCGCAGAGCAAATGAATGATATCCTGGGTGGCCATTTTATTTCTCGGATCAACATGAATCTGCGCGAGGACAAGCATTGGACCTATGGTGCCCGTTCGTTAATTCTTGATACGGAAGGGGAGCGACCGTTTTTGGTGTTTGCATCAGTACAGATGGATAAGACGCGTGAGTCAATCGAAGAAATCCGGAAGGAGTTTGAACAATTTGTACAAGACAAACCTGTATCACAAGCTGAGTTTGAGAAAAACCTTAAAAATGCAATCCTGGCTTTGCCTGGTCAGTGGGAAACAAATGCAGCGGTTACTGACTCTCTGGCAGCAATGGTGAAGCTTAATCTGGCGGACAACTATTTCCAGACGTTTCCGGAACAACTGCGGTCATTGACTCTGGATGAAGTGCATACCGTGAGTAAAAGACTGGTAAGACCAGCAGCACTTAATTGGTTCGTAGTAGGAGACCGTGAAAAAATTCTTCCCTCTCTCCTGGAGACTGGCTTTCAATCAATCGTCCATATCGATGTTGAGGGCAACCCGATAACACTTTGAAGATCGGAAGAGAAAGAGCTCTGGGCGTTCGGTAAAGGTTTATCCGGATATTCGAATTCAATTGTCGCATGTTTGATATGAAGTGTATTTAATTGCCGTCGAATGGTCTTTTTCAACCGGGCAAGCTCGGCCATCGCTTTCCCCACGACTGAATAGCGTCGATAACCATGTGAGTGTTGGCTGTCTCGTCCACGTCGGGAGATGCGTTCGAAATACCAGGCAGTACCCAGGGCAAAACTGTCGCCTAGATCGTGCAAAGCATCCGCGAGAATTGAGACACTCTTTGTGAGAATGCCACCTGCGATTTCGGTGAGAGCAAATACGCTATTGAGCACGAATGCCGGCAATAACTGTGCAGAATTCTGCGCATTCTACGCATCATGTGTATGCATCACATCCGAAGGTAAAGGATGTGGAAGGAACCTGGAAATAAAAAAGGATACATTTCAGAATGTTGCAGTTTGTTATTACATATCGGGTTGAACTCTTGGGTTCAACCCTACCTGTAGCGGCAGACCCACAGTCAACTGAGTCAAAGGCGTGGTGTGCGCCCGGTTGCATATTCCGGCAGCAGCGATATTCTGAAATGCACACGGATAAAAAAAGTAGCCCCTACTTCTAGGGGCTATACCAGACTATTATGAAAAAACTCTCAAAAGTTTTCGAAAGAAGGACAACAAGGTCGCTGAAGGGATGCATACTTCACAGTGATTTTCAATTGATGTATCAGACAGTGCAGCCAGTGCGGGAGAATCACGGCTGAGTTGCATAAAGACCACTACTCTGCATGCAGATGCTCCAAATCTGTTGGACTTTCCCGCTTATCGAAAGAATCGGATAGACTGTCGATATTAACCTTACTCATAACCACTGATTCAATTCAATGCCGTTGTACAACCAAGAGAACGCCGGAGTTGTATCAAAACGGGAGAATGAGAAGGCCAACGGAATAACTTTTTTACCATTACTTGAAAGAATCCGTCAGTTAACCTGCAAGTCGACAGTCTGTTCACCCTTTTGTTCCTGACAACGGTAGAATATGATGCAACAATAATGAGGAACAATTACCCGCCATGAAGCAGGAGATTACCCCGATTAAAACGATAATTATTGATGCCGACGTAGCTGCGAGAGCTCAGATAGAAGAAGTTCTCGAACGACAACCAGCCTTTGACATCGTTGCGTCGGTCGGTACAGGAGCAGAAGCTCTTGCTGAGATTCAACGTGTGCATCCGGATCTGATCATTCTGGATATCGAGTTACCTGATATGTCCGGTTTTGATGTGTTGCACAAAATCTCACCGGCAATCCATCCTCAATTTGTGTTTTTGTCCGCAACAGAAAATCATGCGATCAAGGCATTCGAATACTTTGCGTTTGATTATCTCCTGAAGCCATTTTCCAATGAACGACTCCAGCTGACGCTTATAAAGATCCGGGAGCAGATGTATCAAAAGGGTAATGAGCACTTGCATGAAAAGCTCAATGCCCTTTTCCGTTACATAAACCCATCAAAATCAGAACATCAATCAAAAGCTAACGGCCGGAGCAAGCTGTTGCCTGTAAAAATGAGCGGCAGGATCTATTTTATCCATCCTGATGACATCGAATATGTAGAAGCGGCAGGCTATTACATTGAGGTCTTCGCAAATGGCAAAAAGCACCTCCTGCGGCAGTCCTTGACGCAGCTAGATGAAATCCTGAACAATAGCCGGTTTTTGCGCATTCATCGCTCAGTCATCATCAATCTCAACTTCCTAAAAGAGATCGTCCGTGATGGCGCCAACGATTTCAGCGTGCGCATGGCAAATGACACTATGTTTAAAATCTCACGCTCTTATAAGGCTGAGGTTTTTGAGAAAATCGGTCTCTGACCGGAAATTCGTTGTGCTTTTTAGAGGGAGCAAAACTTTAACTATCAGTGAATTCTGTATAAAGGAAAAAAATATTTCAAAATAACTTATATAAATTCTTGCATATACCTTCAAGAGTTTACTATATTTAGCATCCCTTTGAGAGGGTAACAAACTTCGTTCTTTGTCACCGTTTCCAGAGCATTACGTAAGGTTTCAGAATCCGGGTAACAACGGATCGCTTCATACGACTTCGGTCAATTGACGTGCTGAGGTCTAACCGCAAGGAAGGGTCAATACGCAGGAAACTTTTATGCCATCGACAGTTTGAAATCCTTTGGATAATTGCTGTTGTGTGGTGGTGTAAGCATCAAAATGGAGACGACGTGCGAAACGAACACGGACTGAGACCAAAAATCCTGTTTCACGACAGGTGAGGCAGAGGTCCATCACAGAACGGGAGTGTGCTTCGGCGTACTTTCGGGATGTGAGTGCTGGATCACAAATAGGCACATCACGGAATGTCTTGGCAGAAATGACGAGGCAAGCCGGAAACGGTTCCGTGAAGCCAAACCTGAGAGAAGGCACAAAGGGATCAAGGGGTTTGCAATTTGCAGACCCCTTTCCTTTTCATATCATCTGCCCTTATGTACAATGAATCGTCTCGTCAGCGAAGCTCCGGTAGACTCGTCTGTCATTTGTAAGAAAAAGATTCCACCAGGTAAATTTTCGACGGGGAAGCTCAAATGTTCATCCTCCCTCAATAACATGACCATCCCTTCATGAAATGTCTTGCCTTGCACATCACGCAGTCCGACGAAGATCAATTGCGGTCGCACATCTTCCCGGGAGATCAGCACATTCAAGGTGGTGCCTTGTGATACCGGATTGGGAAATACCCGAACATCATTAAAGCCCGGCAGTAATTCCTCTGTTGATGAGATGAGGAAAAAGTTGTACTCTGCCGTGCATCCAAGGACATCTGTGACAGTGAGCCCATAGTTGCCCGCATCCAGATTCATTGGATGGTTCGTTGTATCGCCATTACTCCACAGGTAGCTATACGGGGGGATCCCTCCGGCAACCTGGATCAGGATTGATCCTGAACTTTGTCCTGTGTCAGGCTCAATCACTGTCTGGATGAGGACAATCACATTCAGGACGTTCAGATGGAGGATATAGATGCTATCACAGGATGCAGAAATCGGAATCGTGTCGTAGTACGTGCCATCCTGGAATATGGTCTCACCGCCAAACTCAATAGAACTCCCTGCACAGATCACCCGGTTACGTTCGATGACAATTTCATTCGATACGGTCAGCAGGAGATTGACGACACTATCACAACCATGCGCAGTCAAGAGGGAGTCAGTATAGAAGCCGCTTTCAGAATAGATGTTTGCCCCAACCATCACTGATTGTCCTTCGCAGATTTGCAGCTCCAGGTTAAGTTCCTCATGCGCGAATACCTGCAGATCGAGATATACAATGCTATCGCAGCCATTTGATGAGGCATTTTCAAGGGCAAATTCATACATGCCCGGAAAACCGACAATATGTGTTCCAATCTGAACAGAATCACCTTCACAGATCGAGATATTCAAAGTCTTTTCTCCAGGTTGCAGCACACTCACGAAAAACGCTCCATTTGGATTTCCAACACAGTTTCTATCTCGATAGCCGGTAAATGCGATGATTGCATCTTCGGTCAGAGGAACGGCAATTATCGTAGACGAAGTTTCAGAAAGTATCGGCGGCTGAACGACTCCGTTTAAGGTGAATTCTGCGATAAAGGGGCCATCCCCAATAAAATCGAACCGGATCAACGCCTCCTCATCCCTGCAGACAACCGATGGACCAACGAGCGTCATGTTTGCACTGGGCTGCGGTAAAACGGTCACGGTAAATTCTTCGAAGGGCGTCTCGCACATTTGAGAAGAACCTCGCACAGTATATGTAACTGTGCCAGGTGTATTGCTCAGGTTGGTAAGTTGCTGGAAGATGACATTGTTTGTAACGCCCGGTTGAGCACCGATGATACTTCCTGTAATATTCACACCCCAGGTGTACGTCACAGGTGGATTGAGGCTTGATTCGAGACTGATGATCAATGTATCTCCGGAGCAGATCGTAAAGTTTGGTATCGGATCAATAAATGGGCTCAGGCAACAATTCAGAAATCGATTCAACGTGATTGGCGGATCATTCTGACATGCCTGGCTTACAATTGCTCCGATTTCACCATCCGCAAATGATTTAATCTTCACTGAGCAATCAAGATTTTCCGTGCATTCGGCTACCGTCGTAAGTGTAAAGCATATTTTCCAACGAGAGTTGTTATTCACGCAGTTTGTTAGGTCGCCGATGGACTCATCCGGATCCTCGTTGGGTGGTGGATCGTCGTAATTGACAAAATACCATCCCGTCGGAAGGGTTTGTCCTCCTGAATATCCAAACACGGGATTGGTAAAATTATAGTGAACACTACCCAATGGCCACCAATCCCATTCACCATTCGGGGCGATGGGTTCCAGCATCGTATCGATTTCCACAGGCCGTCCCATCGAATTGAAGCTGAGGGAATCCCAGCCATCGCCAAACTCAGGAACAATTCCCTGAAGGCCATTGCAATCAATTTTGTCCCATTCATTCACTTCATAACAAATCTGGACATCTTCCCCAGGTTGGAACGGTCCGCTCATGGGTGATCCCAATGAGGTTTGGGTCACATAAATCCTCGGGTCGCGATTACAGAAATCAATATTCTGTACAGAGACACAAAGGTCGAACCGACCTTCCAGTCCGGCGCCATCCCCCACGATCACATAGTATGCAGTATCAGGGTCCACTGCCAAATTGACGATGATGACGACTCCGTCTATGCCGTAATCACAATTCACTGGAGTGAAGTTCAGGCAATTGAAGCCTTGCATGACCAAAACCTGTGGGATGTTGAATTCAGGTGACGTGACCTGTATCGAAAGGACTTCCGCAAGGTCGTCGGTCTTTACTTTGAACCAGGCTGCTGCACCCTGGAAGTTTGTACAACCCGGGGGTCCCGAAGGTCCTTTTTCAGCTCCTACATTGCACCCATTGATGCATACAACAGCGCCATTTGATTCGGGTCGCAATATTGCGAAGTTGACATCATCAAAAAGAAAACAGGCGTTGTTTGTGGCGCACGCTAGCGTATCAACCGCCATCCGCATCAACCAAAGATCTTCGATGGGATACCCTGGAAAGGGAATATTACCGTTGTTGGATAACGAACTCCCAATCATGTAGACGATAGAATCCGAGCTCACGACTAACCCTCTGCCATAGTCATCAAGAGTGCCACCGTAGTTCATTTGCTGAACCACTGTACCACCCAGAGTGAGATAGGAGAGCCATACATCCTGGCGTCCTTTATTACCGGTCAGATTTCCATCTTCCGATTTTGAATGAGCAAGTAATGCGATGCGACTCTCGCCTGCTCGTGCTATACGCTGGCCTGCATCATCTTCCGATCCACCGTAACTTTTTTCCCAAAGGAGATTCCCATCCAAATCGATAGAAATGAGCCAAACATCCTTGCCGCCAAAGGACATCGAACGATCTCCATCCTGTGAGTCCGATTCACCGGCAATGAGAATGCTGCCGTCCGGCATGACGATACCATCGCGTGCAAGGTCATCGCCAGATCCACCGAACGTTTTCTGCCACACCAGACCGCCATCCAGATCGAGCCGAAGTATCCAATAGTCATATCCCCCGGCGTTTTCTGTGACATCGCCATTCACAGACGCCGTTGATCCAATGACAATGAAGCCACCTGTAATCCTGAGTATTCTGGCTGGAATATCCGCTTCGACTCCTCCAAAGAAATTCGACCATTCTACACCACCAAATGCATCTACACGGGCTACCCAAAAATCAAAGTTACCGTGACTCATTTCGCCCTGCAAGACAGGCGAACTTGACTGTACAAGTAATGTATGGCCACCCCCTGTCATCGGATAAAAATCAATCCCTTGCTCACCAAGCAAACCGGAGTAGACGGCAGAAAGCCCAATGTTCCCTGCCATATCTGTAGACACAAGCCAGGCGCCTACCTGACCCATGTGATTGGGTACATCTCCATCGCCATCTGACCAGGTCGTGCCAAAGGCTGTGATGCCATTCTCATCGTATTTCACGACCCGCAGGTCATCATTGTCCGATCCCCCATAGGTCCGGCTCCATATCGTATCACCATCCGGCGTCATCTGCATCATCCAAAAATCACTACCTCCCTCATTTTCATGAAGAAAGATATCGGAGGAAAAAGACCTTCCGCCGCTGATTACCAGACCGGTTGGATTATCGACGTCGACACCGAATCCTTCGTCAATTGCGCTGCCACCATACACGCGAGAGAAGTCAACGGAATATTGCCCGGTCAAGACGAGTGGCGGAATTCCGACTAAGAAAGCTGAAAACCAGGCAGATAGATATGATATCCGTATTCTATGCAGTACTCTTTTCATCCCCTTCAGATTGGTTGAGAGCGAGAAAATAGGCATTTTATCTTGTACACCGTGTTGCGCTGTCTGCCAGCGTCCTCTCAAAACGTCGCAGGTTTATCTTTGCGGTCATGAAATATTACCTGATTCTCATCTCAATTTTGATCTTCAGCCTTATTGCCTGCAAGCAAGAAAACTCTTCTTCATCTCAACGACCTGCAGTACTTACAGCATCCGATGCACATAGTTTTGCACGACCCGAAGAGGTTGTCACGACGCATTTGACACTCGATCTAAACATGAATTTTGACAGCAAAACCATCACAGGAACTGCAGTACATACAATTCAGAATCATGGAGCGGATACTTTCATTGTCGATACGAAAGGTCTGATGATTGAAGAGGTGCGCCTGGATGATTCGGATAAAAGTGTCACTCCGCTTTTTGGTGAAGAAGACGCCATTCTGGGACGTGCACTGAAAATCCCAGTAAGTCGAAAAACAAAGACGGTTGCGATTAAATATTCAGTGCCACGGGATGCCGCGGCGCTTGGTTGGCTTGAGCCCGTGCAGACTGCAGGTAAGACATCGCCATTTCTGTATACACAAGGTCAGGCAATCCTCACGCGGACATGGATACCTGTTCAGGATAGCCCCGGCATTCGCTTTACGTATGAGGCAACGATACACGTACCACCTGGACTGATGGCAGCGATGAGTGCGACAAATCCTCAACAGAGATCTTCGGATGGTGTGTATCGATTCAAAATGGATCGACCTGTGCCTGCATATCTGATCGCATTGGCGGTCGGTGATTTTGATTTCTCACCCATCGGAAAACGGACAGGAGTATATGCCGAACCACCTGTTGTTGAAAAGGCAACGTATGAGTTTGCGGACATGGAGAAGATGGTAGAGATCGCAGAAGGTCTTTACGGCCCTTATCTCTGGGATCGCTATGACGTCATCATCCTGCCACCGAGTTTTCCGTTTGGAGGGATGGAAAATCCCAAACTGACTTTTGCCACTCCGACAGTGATCGCAGGTGACCGCTCGCTCGTATCATTGATCGCACATGAGCTCGCGCATTCATGGTCAGGGAATCTTGTGACCAATGCAACGTGGAATGATTTCTGGCTCAATGAAGGCTTCACGACGTATTTTGAAAACCGCATCATGGAAGCTCTTTATGGAAAAGAATATGCCGACATGCTTGCTTTGCTCGGTTACCAGGATTTGCAAAAGACTGTCGAGGATCTTGGAAAGGGCAGTGATGACACACACTTACTTCTGGACCTTGGTGGTCGCGATCCCGATGATGGGATGAACAGTATTGCATATGAGAAAGGTGCATTTTTCCTGAAAAGACTCGAGCAGGCAGCAGGTCGTGAAAAATTCGATGCATTTCTGCGCGAGTATTTTGAATCGCACAAGTTTCAGTCGATGTCCACTGCAGGATTTGTTTCTTATCTGAAAGAAAATCTCCTGGAACCAAACAAACTCGATATCAATGTCGATGCATGGGTCTCAGGATCTGGCATCCCTGCAGATTGCCCGGTCATTGAGTCGGACCGGTTTGTCAAAGTTGAGGCTGTAGTGAAAACCTTTATCAAAGGGACACCGGCTGCTGATTTGCCTGTGAGAGAATGGACGACACATGAGTGGCTGCACTTCATTCGTCATCTGCCAAAGGATTTGAATCAGCGAAAAATGGAGAATCTCGATGCGACCTTTAGTTTTTCGCGGTCAGGCAACTCTGAGATTGCTGTCGCCTGGTATGAATTGGCGATCCGCAATACAACGCCGGATAATAATTATGCTGTTGCCATTATGCCGCAGATCGAAGGATTTCTCACTCAGGTCGGACGCAGAAAATATCTGCTGCCTTTGTATCGCGCGATGAAAGAAAGTGGGAGGTTGGAGGAAGCGCAAAGGATCTTTCTGGCTTCCAGGCAGAACTATCACTCGGTTTCAAATAATACGTTGTCAGAGTTACTCGGAGTCTGATATCCGGGGGTACTCTTTAGATAAGCTTGTTTTCAATCGCGTTTTTATCATTGATGCAGTGTTCTTCATCCTGAGATTCGCCAGCAGATTTTTTCGGTGACTATCCACCATAAGAGGACTGTTGAAAAGCCACCCTGTAATCTGATTATTAATATGACTTTCTAATGTTCAGATGAATTCGAATCCTCACTTTCATAATGGTCACCAATCTGGAGCAAATGCAATATGCGGAGAGTGTCCCGGGGAATGCCCGAAAGAGTTTGTCGCATGCTTTCGTTCCTGGGCACTTTCGCAAGTCCACTTATGGCACGAGAAGAAAAGTGCTACAGACAGCCAGACGTCTTTCGCGCCTGTCTGCCCCAAAGGGATGCCTATGGCACCGAACAGGCAGGGACGACACTCAAAATGTGGCATTACTCTTTTTATGACGACTTCAGTGGATACTGAAACAAATCGGTTGTTTCCGCCCATCTTCTATCTTTGCGCCCGTTACGAGCTAAGCCGTCTTTTCTATTCACTTAAATAATCAGTGTAGTATGAAATTATTCTCATTCCTGGTGATCGTATCACTTGCAATACCTTCTTTCGCTCAGGAGCCAAGCCAGTATGACTTTGGCCGGATGTGGACCTTTGAAAATCCACCCAAAGCATGGTTTAAAGAAGCATATCATTTTGATGCAGATGATGAATGGTTCAACGAAGCACGTAAAGCATCCTTGAGATTTGCCACGTGGTGTTCTGCTTCCTTTGTCTCTCCTGATGGCCTTGTGATGACAAATCATCATTGTTCGAGGGGAGAGGTCGGCGCATTGATGCGCGATGGGGAAGACTTTGATAAGCAGGGATTCTATGCAGTCTCCTTGCGTGATGAACGCAGGGCAGAAGGATTGTTTGTCGAACAACTTCTGCGAACAGAGGACATCACAGACAAAGTAAAAGCAATCACCGCTTCTGCGCAGAATGATGAAGAGCGCGCGGTGAAAACCACAACAGCGTTCCAGCAGATTCAGTCTGACTATGGGCAAAGACCGGGATGGGAAGATCTGCGTCTGCAGATTGTCACCTATTACAGTGGAGGAAGATTCTCGATCTACGGGTACAAGAGATATAATGATATCAGGCTGGTCTTCATTCCTGAACTCGATCTCGGCTTTTATGGAGGAGATCCAGATAATTTTACCTACCCGCGTTACTGCCTCGATTATACTTTCTGGCGCGTCTATGATGATAATGGACAACCATTGAATACGCGCGATAATTATTTCAAATTCAATGAAGCAGGTGTAAACGCGGGTGAACCGGTCTTCGTGATTGGAAATCCCGGAAACACCGAACGCTATAGGACGGTTTCGCAATTGGAGTACGATCGTGATTACAGGTACCCGGTTCAGTTGGCTTTCATGCGTGACCGTTATGCCCTGATGGAGGAGGAATATGCACGTAATCCATCACATGAGTTGCAGGAAGAAATGTTCAATTTTTCGAACTCGATCAAAGCAATGACAGGGATTCAGGAAGGACTTGAGAATCCTGAACTCTTCGGGCGTAAAGTCGCCATGGAGAAAAAAATCAGAAGCGTGTCGGGAAAAGATTATTGGGATCAGCTCACCACTGCCTATAATGCGATGGGTCCGCAACTTGCTGAATTGCAATTTCTCTCGCCGAATCCGGAAATGATGGGGAATGCCATCACGCTCCTGCACCAACTGTACGCATACAAAAATCTGGCGGAGGAAAATGAGGAAAACCCGGACCTTGAAGCGATTGAAGAGGAAATCAAATCGCTTTCAGATGGACTCAATACGACTGAGCAACAAGTTTTGTTAGCGGCTGTGCTGGGTGAGCTGAAACAGTTTGCTGATCCGGGCGATACGTATATCGATGAGATCCTCGATGGTCGCACACCGGAGATCGCCGCTCAGGAAATCCTGGATGAGACGTGTTTCGCAAAAGCTGAGAAGCTGGAAAGATTACTTGACAAGAAGCCAAAGAAAATCGCAAAGGAAAAAGATGTACTCATGGATATGGCAGACGTGCTCATGCCAAGGCACTATGCAGCGATTGAATATTACCAACGTACCAGCCCCACCCGTCGTGCTCATGAACAGAAAGTCGTCAGCGAAGTTTTCAAAGTATATGGCAGTAATCTCCCGCCGGATGCGACATTCACATTGCGTATCTCGGACGGGGTGGTGAAGACCTATGAATATAATGGCACCATAGCGCCATATAAAACGACCTTCTTCGGTCTCTATGACAGGCATTATAGCAATGACATGATGGCGCCCTGGGCGCTACCGGATCGTTGGAAGAATCCTTCCCTCGACCTGTTGAAAGCGCCTTTGAATTTTATTTCCACCGCAGATATCATCGGCGGAAACAGCGGAAGTCCGGTCATCAATAAGAATCAGGAGGTGGTAGGTCTCGTCTTTGATGGTAATATCGAATCGCTACCGGGCAATTTCATTTTTGACGAAGAGAAAAACAGGACAGTCGCTGTGCATGCAGGAGGTATCCTTGCTGCTTTACGTTATGTGTATAAAGCAGATAGGCTGCTGACAGAATTGATGCAATAAATTGATGTTGGCCGCGGGTTTGGGGAGATACTCTTAGATGCGGTTCAGTGCACATAGATCAGGGCTTCCAAAGCTACGCTCATTCACAGAGTAGAGTGAACCCTTCGACATTGCTCAGGGCAAGCAAAGGGAAGAATGGAACAAGAAATGAGTACTTCTTGTCTGATCATCCCTCGACTGCGCTCGGGACAAGTCTCAGGAATACACGGGTCGTATATTCAGACCTTGATAATGATGTAGTAGAATTAGACACGATATTGTGTGAGCTTTTAGAGGAGAATCATTATTACCCCTTCGGGATGTCTTTTGATATGAACTTCGATAATGAGGATACGATCACACTGAATCGATATCGATACAACGGGAAGGAATTGCAGAAGGAGTTGGAGGTGGACTGGTACAATTACGGTGCGAGGTTTTATGATCCGGCAGTGGGGCGTTGGAGTTCTGTTGATCCGTTGACTAAGGCAGCTCCGGATATTTACTTAGTTTATACCAATTGTAGTGCCCGGAATGTAGATACCAGGTCAGTGGAAGAGTAGCTTTTACTGAGCATGTCGTTAAAAATAAACCAACTTCATTCACCGCTCATACGACACCGCTACCACTGTATTCCCGGAAGTCAGATCTATCTCCTGGGTGCCATCGGGAGAGTATAATGTTGCCGCGATCGCGAGCTCAATTTGCTTTGTCGCAAATCCCTCAGGTGATTCATCAAAATCCGATATACTCAGGATCTCAAACAAGCCGTCGGTCTGAAGACCATGCGCAGAACTGTACGCCATGCCATTGCGATCTGTGTAACGTACAATCACTGTCGAGAACTGCGTGAACGGAGCATCTGCAATAGAATAGACAAATTGTGGTGTGCCTCCACACATTTTTGTGAGTCCATTCTGGATCCGTATTGTCTGTGTGATTTCTATGCGACTCCCGGCAGCATCCATCACAACAACACCCACACCAAATTCCTCACCCTCCTTCGCCGGAATCAGAATAAAAGGCGTGGTCGCTCCATTCATCCAGGTATAACTGAAAGGAGGATCGCCCTGAAGTACCATCTCTACAAGGATATGATCTCCATACGATCTGTCCGCTTTTAACAGGCCAAGGAAAGGAGAAGAGGCAAGGGTATGAAAACAGTAGGAGGCAAACCCATTGCAATCACTATTGCCAAACCGATGGAAACAGAGATCGACATATTCATCCGGCTGTGCCGTCAGATGTATTTCACTGCTCGTCAAGGGCATACTGTCTCCTGAGGTGGTCCAGAAAGAGACACTGGGTCCGAACCCGTCCTGGACAAGGAAGAAGGTGATATCGAGCGTGCCGTCCTGTTCCGCGTTATAGTATTCTTTGGTACCGGTCAGGAAAGTATATTCCACACCACTTTCCGGATGAGAAATGACCTGGTGATCGAAGAACTCAATTTCGAACTCCGGGCATGGCAACTGAGGACATGATTCTGACGCGAATGTCGCCACATAGTGGGTGATCCCTTCTCCATCGACAAAGTGTTCGGTCTTCATAGTATAACCATCGTCGCCTGCAGAGAGATGCAGCGACTCTTGTCCGAGTATGACGTCAGCATAGAAGACAGGATTTGTCTGTAAGCCGGGTGGAATATCCTGCGGATCGTTGACACAGGAGATTGCGCAAAATACGAGCAGGAAAGCAAGCATAGTGCTAAATATGCCATCGCTTCCCCCTGACCCCCTAAAGGGGGAACCGCCTTCTAAAATCCACGGCGCAGGGACTTCCCCTTTAGGGGACCGAGGGGAGCGGGAGGGGAAATCGCTACTTTTCGGGTTGCACTTATTCACAAAATTGAAATGAATATTCATGTCGGAGATATTATTGCTGGTTGATTTGATAAGACATCATGATCTGTGGTGAAATCCCATGCGAAGTCACCTCGAATGTATATGCACCGGTCTCGCGCGGGCTTCTGACCATCTGTGTAATCGGAATCCGCACCATCGCTGCAAGCTCAAATCTTCTTGTCAGGCGCGACCGCATACCGATAGATCCGTGCAAAGACACCCTGTTCATATCCCTGGTTGCCAACCAAACATCCTCTGAAGATGTGATAGTTGGGATCTGTTCATTCAACGCGCTTTCAATTTCAATGTCTCCGCGTGCCCCATAGAGAAACTGGCCGAATAATCCGATACAGTATATATTTTTTCCTCTCTTCACACCGATCTCGGTCGAGGCATACCCTGAAAAAAGTTGTTCAACAGCGAGCGTATTGGTTTGATGAAGTACCGAAAAGCTATATTGTTGAGTGGCCGATTCTTTGATATAGGTAAAGCCGCCATCAAGTCTGGAAAAGCCTGCGTCTGTACGGAGTTGTATGCGTGGCGTCATTCTGTATGATGCATACCCACCGAGCTGAAACCCGTAACCGGTTTTCAATGTCGTTTTCATCAATAATTGTCCGGCAGGGAACCATGCACCTGAAACACCATAGTGTATCCGATGTGCCGTCATTTTCCGAAGAGCCGGAATGATGCTGGCATCGTCTCCGATTGCTTGTTCTTCATGTGTAAGCAGAGCGAGAGGAGTCGTCAGGGCTTCATGTGAAAAATGGATGCGTCTATGTTCGTCGATGTCCTCATTCGTGTGACGGACATCTTGCCATACATCCCCATTTCTATCATCAGCCGGTGTCGTCGGAGAATTTGAATTTGTCATATCAGACCGGGATTCCAATACAGGTGCAAAGACGACATTGGTGTGTGCAGGTGTTTCTTTTATTGCGTCCTTCCGGATTGATCGCACATTATGCATTGCGGGTTGCGCAGGCGATGATTGCCGTTCAATAGAATGGGGGACCTGTGCAGTACCAGAATTTTCTGTCGCAGGCGATATCGCGGTACTCACACCTCCTGAGGAATTCAACATATCCTCTTGTGCAGAAGATGCTGAGGCATTCTCCTGCGATGGAACGGACAACAAAGATGTCGCTTCATGAGCATGCGTCTGTAGCAGAGGTTTTTCAGGCGAAGCTTGAGGCTGGAGCAAAGTGATCAATACATATCCTGCCATCAGAATGCCAAGAGTACACAGGCAGAACCAAAACAGATTTCTGCGTCTGCGCTTTTTATCATCCAACAGCATGGTGTTGAACTCTGATTCGTGCCTTGGATCTACGGGGTAATGCGCCGCATCCAGGATGTCACGTATTTGCTTGTGTTGTGATCTCATATTTTGATGGTGGTGATATTGCGTTTTTCAAATGCCGCGAGTTTTTTCCTGAGGGCCTTCCTCGCTTCTGATAAATACCATTTTGATGTTCCTTCCGTCATGCCCAGTATTTTCGCGATTTCTTTATGGGGGTAATCGTCTATAGCATGCAGATTGAATACCTGGCGTTGAATTTCCGGCAGACTATTGATGAGCTCCAGCAGGTATTCCGCATCCAGGCCCAGTTCACCGGCATTCAAATCTGAAGTTCCATGTTCTACATGCACTCCGGTAAAATCTGTCGGCATGTTCAGAGCATGGTGCTTCCTGGTCCTTCGATACATATCGATCATGTCATTGATGATCACCCTGCGCGCCCACAACATAAAGCCTTCTTCGGATTGAAATTCATGCCTCGGCAATCCTTTCAGGACCTTGAAAAAACCGCTATTGAACAGCGCGCCGGCGTCATGATCGAGATTTTCATACCGTCTGCAAACTCCCAGCAGCCGGGAATAGCAATGCCTATACAACTGCATCTGTGCATTTGTACTTCCCCTCTGGCACAGTCTGATCAATTCGACCGTAATACCCATCTATTCGTTCTTTCGGAGTGGGAATGACCCGCCTTTCATTCGGGCAAGAATCCCACTCCTCCAATCCATTCGTTTTCGGAATGGGAACAACCCGCCTTTCATTCGGGCAAGAATCCCATTCCTCCGATCTATTCGTTTTCGGAATGGGAATAACCCGCCTTTCATTCGGGCAAGAATCCCATTCCTCCAATCCATTCATTGATAACGCTTACGTAGACTTCGCTATTCTGAATGCTTTATCAATTTATTCAGCCAAATCCTTTCATCAGCCTGCACTTTGACAATATAGAATCCTGAATCCAGGTCTCGTATGTCGATCCATGTATCATTGACATGATTAAAGACATTCGTTATCCTCTTTACGGTTTGGCCATGCACGTTGATAATCGTCAGGACATGTTCTTCCGTAATTGGTCCGGGAACCTGAATCCGGCATAAATCCAAAGCCGGCTGAGGGGAAACAGACAAGCGACCTTTTTGCAAGTCCTGTGTTCCGGTTGTATTCAGCTCTGCGGATGAAAGAATGACTCCGTTCACATTCGGCGATTCAGGACTCAGGGTAATCCATAACTCTGGAGACGGAATGCCGGCCACTTCAAACCTGACCCGGTATTCACCCCAGGGAAGGCTTTCAAACGCAAAATCACCAGCCATATCAGTATGCGTGAAACGGAGCGGCATTCCATCGCCATCAGACAGCGTGATTTGAATTGTGCCGAGGCCCGAAGATCTCAAGTTTGGGATGGCAGCAGCCAAGATTCCATCAGGATCAATGAGCGAACCGGTAATTACACCTGGACCATCAATGATCGTGGTGGGTACAAGAAGAATATCGTAGAGGACAGTAAGCAGATTCGGTATCGCAATCACGTCTGCTTCTTCCCATTCAACAGTGTGATAATAATAGGTGGGAAAATACTCAGAAGTACTATTGAGCGGCTGAGCAATTGCACGGACAGCATAAAGGCCGGGAGGAATATCACCGAACACGTAAAAATTGCCTTGTTCAATCATTGCGGAATCTCTAAGAGACCAGGTAGCCCCGGTCATAGGATCGACAACCTGGTACAGTTCTGCAAAACCGGTCAATGCTGCCTGATCTTCCGTGAAGATGTATCCATGGATGACGCCGTCTGAATTCAAGGTATCACCATACTGTATATTCAAATACAGACAGGCACTCGAGGTACATCCGTCCGATGTTGTGATTGTGACGCAGTATTGACCAGATTCTGAGACAAGAATAGAGTCTGATGTTTCACCATTTGACCAGAGATAAGCAGAGACACCAAGGAATGGATCTGCTTGTGCTGTCAGCATCCAGGTTGAAGTGTCTACCGGATATGCATCAATCCACACCTGGCACAACGGATTATCAATCGTCACCACACATGCTTCGGAGACACATCCAGATGCATCAGTGATTGTCACACATACGGGCATGTTCGGGGCATCAATTGTGATAGTTTGTACAGTATCTCCAGTAGACCATGCATAGTTATAAGGTGGAATACCCCATGATATCCCCTCAAGGATATAGAGTCCGGTAGCAGGATCCTGATACGCGGAGATAAAGGCAAAGCATGAATCCTGTCCCATTTGAAAATCAACATACGCGCAGGCTGTCGTTGCACACCCGTAAGAAGTTTGGACATCAACGCAGTATTCTCCTGCTTCATTCACAGTGATGGATTCAGTTGAATCACCTGTACTCCATTCGAATTCTCCTGCCGGGTCATAAGGATATGTCGTCACGGTCAGTACTGCGATGCTATCATTCTCATAGGCAACCGAGATCCACGCATAACAATACATCAGCAATTCGTCCGTACAGCTACTATCGACACAACCAGTCGCATCCGTCACGGTCACACAGATACCCGGTATCAACGAATCCAGGGTAATAGATTCTGTCGTGTCACCGGTACTCCATTGATAGTCGAAGGGTGGAATACCATAACTGAATGCCCACAGGAGATCGCCAATCGTACCATTTATGGAATCTGCAGTATAACTGAGGATCACATCGCAATAGGAGAACGGATAATAGTCATAACAAGAGTAACTCCCGCATCCTTCCGCATCGGTAGCAGTGACACAATACAGACCCGGTGCCCCGGGTGTGATGGACTGCGTGATCTCACCTGTATTCCAGAGAAATGTAAAGGGATCTGTTCCAAATGTATATGCGGTCAAACCACCAGGATCCTCACTTATCCAAACGTAACAAGGCAAAGGAATATATACTGCACATGCAGAAGCGCTACAACCCGTAGCGTCAGTCATTGTCACGCAATAAGTTCCTTCCTCGCTCACAATCAACACCTGTCCTGTATCACCGGTACTCCACACATAGGTCAATGGCTCTACTCCATATCCAAATGCAACGAGGGCCGTATCAAAAAATCCACCATTGCCAGCGGAGATAGAAACAAAACATCCCGAACCACCAGAGTATTCATAACAGCCACTGGTGATGCAACCATCTGCACCTGTAATTGTGACACAATAGGTTCCTGTATCTATTGGAGTAATCGATTGACCGGTACTCCCGTCATTCCATAAGTAAGTCACTGGTTCAAGAGCAGAGCCTATTGCATATAATGTTGTCACACCCGTGAGCGGGTCGTAACTTGGAAGGATAAGAACAAAACAAGAATCACTGATCTCAATGATTTCACACCATACAAAATCCTGGACGATAACCGGATCATTGAGCGTCCATGTCAGTGTAAAATACCCGAACATTCCATTGCAGCCAATCGAAGATATGGAAACTTCTCCCTCGGTCTGTCCATCCGGTATCGGGATGACTTCCTCATAGACTCCTTCATCATTTGTCAATGCCGTGACGAAATAAAACGTAGAGTCATCGAAGACAGCAGAAATGAATACATCGACCGAGGGTGCCGGCATGCCATCAGAGTAGGTGACTGAACCGGTGACCGTCACGGAAAAAGACTGTGCCCAAAGGGTGATGCTGAGGAAACTGAGGCTGAAAACGAAAGCGATGTTACGCATGTGATCCGTGGTTTTTCAGAAAGGCATACATTCAATATCCAATACGTGCATAGTTCCGCACAGGTTGGGTTATTTCACCCTAAAATATGCATGAGAAATGCATATTTTGCCTGAGGCTGACGATCCCGATGAGAGATCGTCAGAATATCAGAATTATCAGAAAAGATAACCTAATTCATGTCCAATATACCCCTCGCCGAGCGGATGCGGCCGCGCAAACTTGATGACGTCGTCGGTCAGCAACATCTGTTAGGACCGGATGGCGTCTTGCGCAACGCTGTGCTGAGCGGAAAGATTCCTTCTATGATCTTCTGGGGACCTCCGGGTGTGGGGAAAACGACCCTTGCACGCGTGATCGCACTTGAACTCAAACGTCCATTTATCGGACTCAGCGCCATCAATTCCGGCGTAAAGGATATCCGGGATGCGATCGATAAAGCAAAGAGTCAACGCTTCTTTGACCGACCCAATCCGATCTTGTTTATCGATGAAATCCATCGGTTCAGTAAGTCTCAGCAGGATTCGTTGCTCGGTGCTGTGGAAGATGGTACGATCACACTGATTGGGGCAACGACTGAGAATCCCAGCTTTGAGGTGATCTCCGCATTGCTTTCACGTTGCCAGGTCTATGTTCTGAATCATCTTTCGAAGGATGAACTCATGAGTTTGGTGGAAAGAGCATTGCATCAGGATGAGGAATTGATGTCACGTGAAATTGAGTTACGAGAATCGGAAGCATTGCTTCAGTATTCAGGTGGTGATGCGCGACGCCTGATGAATGTCATTGAGTTGATCGCACAATCCGCAGAAGGTAAATTGGTCATCACGAATGAACATGTCACCACTGCAGTTCAACGGAACATTGCGTTGTATGACAAAGGAGGCGAACAGCACTATGATGTGATCTCTGCATTTATTAAGTCAATGCGTGGCTCGGATCCCAACGCCGCGGTCTATTGGCTGGCAAGGATGCTCGAAGGGGGAGAGGATATCAAATTCATTGCACGTCGTATGGTCATTCTTGCTGCAGAGGATATTGGCCTTGCAAATCCCAATGCACTACTCATTGCGAATGCATGTGCACAGGCGATACAGTTTGTCGGTTTGCCGGAAGCACGGATCATTTTATCTGAAGCAGTGATCTATCTCGCGGTATCACCCAAAAGCAACTCAGCATACATCGCGATTGAAAACGCACTCGCTGAAGTTCAAAAAAGCGGACCGCTGTCTATACCATTATCGATTCGCAATGCTCCGACCCAACTGATGAAGCAATTGAATTATGGACAGGATTATCAATACGCGCATGACTTTGAAGGGAATTTTGTGCCGCATGAGTTTATGCCGACGGAGATTAGCAAGACTGTATTCTATGAGCCTGGTATTAACAGTGCAGAACAAAAATACAGGGAGATATTGCACAAGTATTGGAAGGATAAGTATGGGTATTGAATTGTTGATTCTTGATTGTCGATTCTCGATTTAAGTGAATTCAACGTTCAAAGCCAGTTACGTTGATTACGCTGATTACATTATCTATCATCTTTGTTACAAACTCAAACTCAATAAGAAATGTAAGAAGGTCCTCCTTCGCCAGAGGCTTCGGAGGATACGATGAGAAAGTCCTCCTACGCTAAGCTTCGGTGGACGCTATGAGAATGCTTGCCCGAACACGAAGTGGGCAGTCGAGAGAAACCGCAAACACAAACTCAAACACAAATGGAGCGAAGCGACATCCCGATCAAGTCGAAGCCCTGCGAAGACGAGAATCGGGACGCAAGCGCGCTCTGAAATATGAGAGAGTTCAAAGTTCAATGTTCAGAAGAACAGCGCCCAATCATCTAAAGTACTATAATCTTTTCCATCACAGGCTGGGCTGATTCAGGATAGATGAGGAGGAAATATACACCTGGAGGTACATTGTCAATCGGAATACCGTTTGAATCCGGCGGAATCCGTACTCGATGGGAAGGAGTCCGTAAACCGGCGGAATCCGTACTCGTAAAGGAAGGAGTCCGTAATCCGGCGGAATCCATACTCGAAAATGAGAGAGTCCGTAAACCGGCGGAATCCGTACTCGAAAATGAGGAGTCCGTAAACCCGCGGAATCCGTACTCAGAGAGTCCGTAATCTGGCGGAATCCGTACTCGAAAGGGAGGGAATCCACAGGGCGATGCAGGCAGGCAAAGTAAAGCTGTAGACTCCTTTAATAAACTTTTGTCATCCGAAGGTTGATCTGCCTTCGGCAACATTTAGTATTCGAATTTTTAACTTATTAATTCTATGCCATCACGTTGACCAATAAAAAAAGGTGCCAGGACTTCCCGACACCTTTTTTCTTCATCATGATTGCAGTCATTGATCAATCCTCAGCATCATCACCTGCGTCATCATCGTCGTCATCATCCGCGTCTTCATTCCAGATGTCACGTACGCAGAGGTACTTGCCATCCCGTTTTTCATAGACAGCGACATATTTGCCGCGGCTTTTTTCTTTCCCATCCTTAGCGGTGACGATGGAAGCACCTACCTCCACCAGGAGATTGCCATCAGCGAAAACATCGACCACTTCGAAGCGGACAGTAGATCCAGTCGTATCAGAAGCCATATCATCCTGAATCTGTTTGCGCAGTCCGGCTTTTCCTTTTACAGTGGGAGCGCCATCTGGCAGACGTTGTGCATCATCGGAGTAATAGGCAAGGATCCCATCAACATTTTTTTCATTAGATGCTTTTGCATAGGCATCTTCCAGCGCCTGAATTTCGGCACGTGCGGCATCTAGATCAACTTTGGGTTGATCAACAGCTGCCGGTTGGCATGCAATCATCAGACTACATAGTCCGGCAAGGAGAATAAATACTGTGTTTTTCATTTTGTTTGTTTTGGATGTGATTGATTACATATTTGACGAATAGGAATCGATAAGGACAGGGAATGAAATCCTGCCCTCTAAAGTAACTTTTATTGACGTTCTGCGACGATCACACGTGGACCGAGCCCGCTCAAATCCTCACGATATTCCCAGATTTCCCGATCAACACCTTCTGTGGCTGCAGTCCATTCTACCAACATTTTTTCAAAGCTTCCGGCACCATGTACTTCGTCGTATTTCTTATTGAACTCATTGTCTTCACTCATCCAGGACCATTTGTCGAAGAACCACACAATGGCGAGATCATTGCCTTCCGATGTACTTGCAAGCTCATTAGTATACACACCATAACTATCCATAGGGAATTTATCCACATAGACTTTATGAACTTTATCCATAATAGCCATGGTTTTATCATAGCCGTCTTCACTGATATTAACCTGCCAGATCATTAGTCTTTTTACATCGAAATCTTGAGGGAACTGGGACTTGTCTGCATGGAATCTCCAGTACGTCGTGTTTGACTCAGACAACAGATTCGGAACGACATTCCCGGTCCAGTCAAAATTATGCGTGGGATCGTCTGGCCGCATATCCAACGCACTCCAGTGCGTAGGCCCCATAGCCCAGATGTACTTGCCGGAGTTTCTCCCACTGACAATAGAGTATACCCTGACGCCGTATGCGCCCGGTCCGTGATACTTCTTATTGTGTGCGCCAACCACAGCCTCAAATTGGAGGACTCGGCCTGGTACAGGGGTGATCATGTTGTTCTCGAAAATCAGGTACTCCGTTTCCTGCGCCCATAAACTTAACGGGCATAAAATCAGGATAAAAAGCAGGTGTTTCATCGTAGAAAAATTTTGGGTGATTAAATAAAAACTTTTACCTCATCGTGCTTTGAGAATGTCTCCGAAATGTCTGTTTTAGGGACAGACCAAACATGCCATTTCAATTCAAAGACCGGCCAATTTAGCCAAATTATTCATGTGGACAAATATACTTTCCAGCCCGAAAGATCTCCCGCCAATCAGGCAATTCCCCTATTTTTGAGGCGACCTTTCACCAGGAAATCATAAAAGTCATGTTTGAGACAGGCATTGCAGAAAGTACGGTCTTAGTCGAGGAAAGCGCGCGTCAGTTTGCCGAAACGTATATCCGTCCACACGTGATGGAATGGGATGAGGCACAGCATTTTCCAATCGATCTGATGAAGAACCTCGGAGGGCATGGATTCCTTGGTGTGTTGATAGATGAAAAATACGGAGGTGCAGGATTAGGCTACCAGGAATATATCACGGTGATTAGCGAGATCTCGAAAGTGTGTGGATCAATCGGTCTTTCTGTAGCGGCACACAATTCACTCTGCAGTGGCCATATCGATCAGTTCGCATCAGAAACACAGAAGATGCACTATCTGAGCAAACTTGCCACAGGGGAATGGATCGGTGCCTGGGGACTCACCGAACCAAACACTGGTAGCGATGCAATGCGCATGAAATGCGTCGCAATAAAAGATGGTGACCATTACATCATCAATGGGACAAAGAGTTGGATCACACACGGTATCTCCGGAGATGTTGCCGTTGTGATTGCGCGGACAGGTGAACTTCTCGATAGTAAAGGCATGACTGCATTTATTGTGGAGCGTGGTACACCTGGATTCAAAGCAGGGAAAAAAGAAAACAAGCTGGGTATGCGTGCCTCCGAGACTGCGGAAATGATCTTTGAAGATTGCCGTATACATCAAAGTCAGATCATCGGGACAGAAGGTGATGGATTTGTGCAAGCGATGAAAGTGCTCGATGGTGGTCGCATCAGTATCGCTGCGTTGTCATTAGGGATCGCGAAAGGAGCATATGAGTGTAGTGTGAAGTACGCGAAAGAAAGAGAACAATTCGGTGAGGCTATTATCAATTTCCAGGCGATAGGATTCAAACTTGCAGACCTTGCTACGAAAATACAAGCCGCAGAACTCCTGACGCGCAAAGCAGCCGATCTCAAAAATCGCGGAGAAAAGGCGACCACGTTTGCCGCAATGGCGAAATACTATGCCTCAGAAGTGGCGGTACTTGCCGGCAATGAAGCTGTCCAAATCCACGGCGGTTATGGCTATACCAAAGATTTTCCCGCTGAGAAATACTATCGCGATGCTAAACTCTGCACAATAGGCGAGGGTACGTCGGAGATCCAGAAGCTGGTGATCAGCAGGGATATTGTAAAAGGGTAATAGTCAGTCCGCAGTCCGCAAGTCTGCAATCTGCAGTCCACAGTCCACAGTACACTGTCCGTGACTGAAATAGGTTGACCAAAATTTTAGTCAAAATGGTCAATTTATGAACAACAACAAACGAGAAAGGAAGCACAAATTGCTGCAACAGCGGAATTTTAGCGAGGGGATCAGGAAACAAACGGTGAAGGATAT
>DATDQA010000237.1:0-5071 GCA_035292505.1 Saprospiraceae bacterium
CGGAGTGGTGATATCAATGGCAGTGCTGATATTTCAATATGCCCGAAGTCGTTATCACATATTGAAAGCACCGCCTGCTCGCTAGCGAGGCACCACAGGATGAGCAGTGAAAAGACCGCGATCAGGACGATCTACTTCAGCATCACCGGGAATACCTGTCTGGCAGTCATCAAATGGCTGACCGGGTACTTCGGAAATTCCTATGCGCTGATCGCCGATGCGATTGAATCCACGGCCGACATCTTTACTTCACTTCTTGTGCTTTTTGGCCTTCGTTACGCGAACAAACCTGCGGACAAAAATCATCCTTATGGACACGGTCGTATTGAGCCCCTTATCACTTTCCTCGTCGTCGGTTTTCTCATTACGTCCGCTACGGTCATCGCGCATGAAAGTATTCAACATATCAGTACGCCCCACGGATTACCAAAGCCATACACCTTGCTTGTACTCGGTGCCATTATTATCTGGAAAGAGATTTCGTATCGCTTCGTCTTCAGAAAAAGCAAGGAGACACAGAGCACTTCTCTCAAGGCAGAAGCCTGGCATCACCGCAGCGATGCGATCACATCCATTGCTGCGTTTATCGGTATTTCCATTGCGCTCATCTTCGGAAAGGGGTTTGAATCTGCGGATGACTGGGCTGCGCTTTTTGTATCGGTATTTATTGTCTACAACGGTTATTTAATCTTCAGACCAGCTCTCGGAGAAATCATGGACGAAAACCTCTATGGGAACGTAGAACAGCAGATCAGGGATCTCTCCAAGAGTATTCCGGGTGTGCTTGGTACCGAAAAATGCTACATCAGAAAAACGGGAATGAAATATCATGTCGATCTGCATATTATCGTTGACGGGAACATGAGCGTCTCCCAGGGGCATCATCTCGCACATATTCTGAAAGATGCACTCATGAATAAGTTACCAGCGCTGGCAGGTGTGCATATTCATGTGGAACCAGATTCAGCCGGAATGGGCACACCAATTTGATTGCTATTCTTGATGAGTAGTGTTTAAGATCCGATTACGTGCTGTAGACACGCTTTATGATATGAGTGATATAAAATGTGGAAAGATATTACATGGCTGTATGGTTTGCTAAAACATGAGCGATTTTGTCTTTGGAAATAATCAGGTGCCTCTGGCACCATAGAACCGCATAACAGTTGTATACGAATACTGTCGCAGATATGCTGTATTATTCTCCCATGATTCAGGAAAAACTCCCCATGCCGTGAAAGTCAAGAAAATCTTTGCGCCATCACCATTTACCGTCCTCGCCATTTGCCTGATCCTTGCTGCCATTGCAACATGGATATTTCCCGCCGGGAAGTATTCAACGATCAGCTACGATGATGCGGATGATGTATTCATGGTGGCATCTTATGATAGTACGTATTCCTTACAGGCAGATGATGCGAGCCTGAAGAGTCTTGGTATTAGTATTGTTGCTGACAAATTCCGGAGCGGAGATATCAGCAGGCCTATTGCGATACCCGGGACATATCAATTACGATCTCGAAATCCGCAAGGACTTGTTGAGTTGGCACAAGCGCCTATTGAAGGGATTTACGAAGCCATGGATATTATCCTCCTTGTGTTGATCATCGGAGGTTTTATTGGTGTTTTCAAAGTCTCGGGTATGTTTGAAGCCGGGGTGCAGTGGCTTGCGCAGAAGCTCAAGGGACGGGAAAGCCTGTTGATTGTCTTTGTGACTGCGTTGATTGCGATTGGCGGAACCACCTTCGGAATGGCTGAAGAGACACTGGCTTTTTATCCAATCCTCGTACCAATCTTTCTCGCGGCAGGATATGATACGATCATACCGGTCGCAGCAATTTATGGCGGCTCTTCGATCGGGACTATGTTCTCCAGTGTAAATCCATTTGCAGTGATCATTGCTTCTGATGCCGGTGGGGTGAATTGGACAAGCGGTATTGAAATGCGCGTAGTGGGTCTACTGATAGGAACAGGTATTTGTATCTGGTACATTTTACGCTATGCTCATCGCGTAAAACAGGATCCCTCGCGTTCTTTGCTCTATGGAAAGAATGTACATCCTCCTGCGGCAACACAATCCATACATGCTGAAGGTGACAAACATGTGATGGACGCAAGGAAATGGCTTTTGACGACCCTTTTTGTTTTTACGTTTTTACTCATGATCATTGGAGTATCTGGTTTGCATTGGTGGCTTCTCGAGATGACGACATTATTTCTTGTTTCGGCTGTGATCGCTGGCTTCATCATGTGGAAAGGTGAAAGAACATTCATCCAGGCATTTCTGAAAGGTGCAGAGGAGATGCTCGGTGTGGCGATCATTATTGGAATTGCCCGTGGCGTGACGATCCTGTTGAACAATGGTCAGATCAGCGATACAATGCTGCATAGTGCATCTACGCTCGTACAAGGTATGCCTGGCGTGGCATTTGTCGTCGTGCTCTTTTTCATTTTTATGTTCCTGACCATTTTTATTTCTTCTTCCAGTGGTATGGCGGTACTTACGATGCCGATCATGGGTCCTCTTGCACGTGTCGTCAATGTACCGGTAGAGCAAGTCGTCAATGCGTATCTCATGGGTTTTGGTGTCATGACATTCATCACACCGACCGGTTTGATACTTCCGTCCCTGGTAATGGTCGATGTCAGCTTCGGGACATGGCTGAAATTTATTACTCCGTTATTATTGATTTTATCTGTGGCATCTATTTTATTTCTCACAGCCGGTGTTATGATGTCTTAATTATTTTCATTGAGAATAGAGAATCAAACTTGACAATCATCCTCGAAGCTTGCGTCGACTCTGTCGAAAGCGCTGCCTCTGCAGAAGCACATGGCGCTCACCGCCTCGAGCTCTGTGCTAACCTCCATCTTGATGGCACCACTCCTGATTCTGATCTCATCCGGCTGGTGATATCATCAGTGCAGATTCCTGTGAAAGTCATGATCAGGCCGCGCGGAGGAGACTTTGTGTACAGTGAAGCAGAATTCAAAGAAATGCTGGATGCAATAGAGGTATGCAAAACGCTCGGCGTTCCCGAAATTGTTTCTGGAATACTTCGAAAGGACAATACACTGGATGTCGATCGACTCAAAATCCTCGCACAAACAGCACATCCTTTGCCGGTCACAATCCACAAGTGTATTGACCTGGTACCCGATGTATTTGAGGCCATAGAAGAACTGAAACAAATTCACGGAGTGCGAAGTATTCTCAGTTCGGGTCAGGCATCGACGGCATCACAAGGTGCCGGGATGCTGAAGAAGATGTTGCTTGCGTGCGGTGAGAGATTGACATTGATCGTGGCGGGTAAGGTCACACAGCAAATCCTGCCTGAACTTATTGTAACTCTGGATGCGACAGAGTATCATGGAAGACAAATTATATGACCCACTCGTCCACTAATATATTAATGAACCATGCAATCATTCTGAAGAATTCGATTTGGAAGATTTGACGGTAGTTGCCACGAGATCCATGGCCGTAGCATCATCTATCATTTCAGTGCACAAAAAAATGAAAGTAACCGTCCTTTCTGCTTGTGCTGTACGCACATTAGGTTCAGAGTGCGAAATACAGACACAGTCAGCGCCAGGATCCTGTACACATCTGCCCTTACAATTTTTTTCACAATTACGGCAATCTGCGTATTGCCTGCCTGTATAAATCGAAATCTGCTTGACCTGTTTCGATTCAATACCAAATCTTTTAAAATTAGCTGTTAACCAGTTTTTCAAAATAACAGGATCGGTCGGACCCATCTTTTCTACATCCACCAACAGTAATTCAGCATTCGCCTGTGTAACCAGGGTTGAGGGATAGATGAGCCGGTTTATATTACTTTTTGAAAGATTGAGGTTAGAAGCGAGGGTGGATGGATTCTTTTGGGAAACAACTTGTCCGTACAAAAACAACATTCCGAGAACCAGATAGATCAGTTTCATCATGAATCAGATTTAAATTAAAAAAATTAAGAGAGTTAGGTTATTTCTTAAAAACTAAAACTACGAAATAAATTCTGGAGAGCAGGGAGGGCTCGCCTTCACATCGCCTTCCGTAAATGCGTCAGAACGTATGTCGGGAGGATACGTTAGGAATGTCCCTGCATTTAACGCGTATTGATCATGGTCATTGTGTGGCATAACTGTAAGTCACTCCTTCAATTTATCTCCAATGAATATCTTCGCCGCCCATGTCAGTACATCCTCACCTCGTCGCCATCTTTGGTGGCGCTGTCTCAGGCGCCGAAGCAGCATCTCAATTCACACAACGCGGTATCCCGTGTGTCGTGTTTGAACAGAATACCCTTCCATACGGCAAAATAGAAGACGGCCTTCCCAAATGGCACGATAAACTCCGCGATAAGGAAGAAGAGCGCATCAATCAAAAACTCAGCCATCCCCTGGTCCACTTTGTTCCCAATGTACACCTGGGTAAAGACGTGGATTTCGAAGATGTCGCCCGCAATTGGGGTTTCAGTGCCCTACTGCTTGCTACCGGGGCCTGGAAAGACAGACCTCTTGGCATTGAAGGCGTAGACGCTTATGTCGGCAAAGGATTGGTCTACCAGAATCCCTTTATCTACTGGTTTAATCACAAACATGAACCGGGCTATAAGGGTGAGCAATATGAAATCAAGGATGATGCGATCGTGATCGGAGGTGGACTTGCATCACTCGACGTCTTGAAAGTGCTGATGATTGAATCGGTAGAAAAGGCTTTGAAAGCATGCGGTCATGAAGTCGACATGTTTACTCTTGATCGGAGTATCGCTAAAACACTGGAAGAAAAAAGTCTCACGCTTGACGATCTTGGAATTAAAGGTTGCACGCTCTACTATCGTCGTCGGATCAAAGACATGCCCCTTTCACCTACAGCTACTGATACGCCTGAGCAACTCGCAAAAGCAGAGCTAGTCCGTGAAAAAGTATTGAATAATTACGCCTTGAAATATCTCTTCCGTGTGAAGCCGCTGCATATGCCGGTGGGCAAGATTGTGGAAAATGGAAGGCTCGTCGGACTTATCATGCAGGAAACGCAAATTGAAAATGGAAAAGCGGTCCCTGTGCC
>DATDQA010000238.1:0-24115 GCA_035292505.1 Saprospiraceae bacterium
ACAAAGTGTGCGTCGATCACGCAGAATTATAGATTCGGTTCCACCGCTCGTAACAAGATCAGAAGCACCAGATATATCAAATATTTGGAAGGTTTCAGCTATCACGGTCCAACCTGGACTATTAGGATCATTACCAATATATGAGTCATTACATAAAAAATCAAATCCACTTTCTAGTATATTAATCATAAACGTACTTGGTCGAAAAAAATTAATTGTACTATCGATTCGACCACAAACAAGCAGTTTATTATGTATAGGATTTTGTAACTCTCTAAAAGTAGAAGGAAGAGCATATTTTGCGGGAATATCAAGAGCATTACCGTTTTTGTCGAACCACATTAAAACGCCAGAACCTCCACTATTACCACTTACTGCAATAGAATCGCCATAAAATGATATGCCTGTTGCCTCGATACCATTATAACTTCTATTCCATATAGGCACTCCAAGACTATCAAACTTTGTTATATACATTTTAGTCAACATATTATTATCAGATTGATTGGATATGCCATAGAAATAAAAGGAATCTTGCACAACTTCTAAAATATAATCATTATCGCCGCTTGAACTCGGTCTGATTTGCTTAGTCCACATTAGCGCTCCATTTACATTGTGTTTAGCAAAATACCATTGTCCGCCGCCTGTATTTCCAGTTTGACCTGACACATAAATATGACCTGCATTATCTGCTGTAATATCATTGATCGCCATCGTGTATGTTTCACCTGACTCCCGAATTCTCTTTGCCCATTGTTTTGTCCCTGAAGAATCATACTTTATCAAATTATAGTAATCTTCTCCTTCGAAAGATTGACGATATGCTACAATAATGTCTCCGTTAGACGTAACCTCGAATCCAGCGCCTCGTCCCAGTGTATAGAATTGAATAGGTTCACTCACACTTTTAATCCAACTAACATTACCCTCTATATCTGCTTTAATAATACGTAGCGAATTGACATCATAAATAAAGCCCACTAAGACAGAACTACTATCCATGCCATGCAATTCAATAATATCCACAGGTTCGTCAAAATGCAATTTTTTTGCCCACAAAAAATTTCCATGCATATCTGTGGCCATTAATGCGATATCATAATAATTTACTCCGAATCCGCATTTAGCTGCTGAAATAATTCTGCTGCCAACAACGTCACAAGACACAATTTCAAGGTGATTACATCCTCCTTCCACTTCTCGATAGACACTAATAAACTCATCATATAGCGGTGGGTAGTCCGTTGATGTTCTTATGAACTTGCTTAACGGGGATGAGGCATTTGATCCACAAAGCGACGCTACTTGTAACTCGTACAATGTTTCCGGAAATAAATTTGCAACGGTAATCTCCGTTTCAGAAGTAATCAGTTCCGGCTCCCAGACTTCCCCTACTTCGCGAAACTTAATGGAATACTCCGTCGCCGTGATCACTTCATTCCAAATCAATGAGATCGTTGTTCCTGTAGTCCTTACGATATACAGTTCAGTGGGACTATCACACATATTTCCTAAACTAATTCCTATACAATGCGTCGACCCTCCACATTGATTTGATGCACTCAAGCATATTGTATAGACTCCAACTATATCGTACGTGTGGACCACGTTCGTATCGGCACTCCCAAGCCCATCTCCAAAGTCCCACGCATAACTCTCCCCATTCGGCGTCGTATTCTGAAAGCTCACTTCCAGACCATCGACCGAATATGTAAAAGAAGGTGCTGGTTGTGTACCGATATTGGGAATGGTCACAGTTTCTATTTCCTGACAACCCATTGCATCAGTAACTGTCACAGAGTAAGTACCTTCTGTCAAGTCAGTCGCAGTGCCTTCTGGCTGGGCGGGAAATGTGCTCCACTCATAGGTATACGGTGCTGAGCCCTCCAGGACAAGCACTATCGCACTTCCTGTGCCCTGGTCACATGTATCCGGCTGTATGCTTATCACAATAGACACCCCGTTGCTCTCTGATACCGTGATACCCAGAAATTCAATATTATTTTCTTCAGAGAGTTCATTTACAGTATTCTGCGGATCCGCCTTCACAAGGATGTAGTATTCTCCCGCCGGGAGATCTTCAGGTAGTTCTACAGTCTCATTGATTTCTATAGAACCTGCAGGATCAATACTTTGGAGGTACTGAACCAGTAAGAGGTCATCTGTATCATTATAGATCGTGTCGGCAGAAAGTCTGACTTCGTTGACATAACTTCCTGTGGCCAGATTTCCTAAATTATCTTGAATGATAGTGATCTCGAATGTAGCAGATTGGCATAAGTCGGCAGCACTGACATCCAAATCGGCGATGATGATATCTGGTTGAGCAATCACATCAGATGTAATGATCTCACAGATACGATTTCCGAGCTCGTCGTAGCAATATTCTACGACTGTGCCCGCATCATATGTAACATACCTTAATCTTCCTATATTGTCATATTCATATGCGATGTTACTAATACTCTGTGATTCGATTTTGAACGGTATAACAATCAAGCCTACTATTATACTCGTGATGAAATGTTTCATATTTGTGACCGTTAGTATATTAATTTAAATAAATTAACGAAGCCTACCTCTTCGTTCTGCAATGAGCGCCTTTCCACCTGTCTTTGAGTTCTTGCGCATTTCTAGAATTTCAACCGCAGTATTCCTTGCCGTATTCTCAAAACCGAGTGCCAAACTAAATGCCAGCTTGTCTCCTCCGTTCATTATTGAATTAGCCGCTTTTTGGTTAAGGTTGCCATACTCGGTGAATAATATATCAAATGTCTTGATTGGGTTGGTTTGGCTCATTTCTATAAATAATCCTGGACCTAAGTCCACATCGGTTCCTATAGTATTTGAAACTATATCTTGCATAAATTCTGGTGTGCCAAATAATCCAAAACCAGCAATGAGACTCAAGCTTGCATACGAGGTTGTTGCCGCGGCCATACTAAATAATATTGATGCAGGAAGCACAATTTGTTCAACTGCTGCGTCTTTATAATCTCCTTTTGAAATAAGGTATCCGGTTTCTATATATGATTCAACCAAATCAAATAAAATGCCATATGAATTTAATCCAGATGGATCAATATTGACATTGGGGGAGTTACTACAATATGTATAAAGGTTTGTAGACCATATCGGATCTTCGTTTATAAATCTTCCTAAATTCGAATTGTAAAATCTAGCTCTTAAAAAGTATGCCCCTTCTAATTCCAGTAGTATACCGTGAAGGCCCAAAAACTGAAAAGAGTTTATATCGTTCTCTTGCTTAACTATTAGATTTCCAAATACATCGTATTGGTATTTATGCGTAAAAGTTCCATCCTCATCTGTCATCGCAATCGTACTCCCTCTGAAATCTCCATGATAGTATCTCGTCGAATTGTCCGGTTTTATCCGTGAAATCAATCCAAGCCCATAGACGTAGTAATTCTCAGGGTCGTTGTTGAGGTTTGTTTCTATCAGGATCTGACTCATTCCCAGGATATCAAGCACATACTTTTTGCCTACTCCGTTTATGATTGAAGATCTTCTGTGACCAAGGCCATCATAGGTATATGTTGCGTTTACGTCTCCCTCGATTCCGATTAACATATCATGACTATCCCATGAATATGTACGACCTGCTCCCGAGATCAGGTTTCCATTGTCATCGAAGGAGTAGTTATTACTTCCGTTTGTCGTAATGGTATTGTCGTCGTTGTATGTACTCGTAGTATTAGACGCCGGTAATTCAGGCTCCGGAAATGGTTCGGTTTTCCGTTCTACAAGATGATTCCCATTAGGGGCCAAGACATATCCGTATGCCGTAATGATTTCTGATCCATGTCTTGTAACGGAACTATCCATGCGGCCGGCACTATCATAGAAATACTCGGTGAGGACCCCATTGGGGTAGGTGATATGATCTATACGCCCGTCATCCAGGTAGAAATATTCCGTTTCATTTCCGTTCCAGTCCTCGACAGTTTTGAGACGATCATTTGCATCGTAGCTATAGTCTACATCTTTACCGGTCCCTGGATAGATGACCTTTGTGACATTGCTATTATGGTCATATTCATACTGCACTATCGCTCCATCATAGTCAGTAGAGGTGATTCTATGTAGATTGTCATATCCATACGTGAGCACCTTTCCATTTTTGGCGACCGTCTTCAGGCGGTTTTGCGTGTCATATGTGAAAGACGCATATCCATTTGCCTTCAGGTTTCCATCGGCGTGATAGGTATACTGTAAAAACTCACCATCAGGTTTCTTGATCTTCATCAGCTTCCCTTCCAGATCATAGAAATAGGACTTCTTGTCCCCCTCAAATTCAACTGATTTCAGCCAGTCGAAATAGTCATATTCCATGTGTGTTACTTTCCCTTTAGCATTTATGACATCAGTAAGGTTCCCATTGTTGTCATATGCAAACTGGGTCACATAGCTCATCGGGTCTGTGATCGTTTTGATAAAGTCGCGGTCATGATAGGTGTAACTCGAAATATGGCCATTCGGATCCTCACTTGTTTTTAATCTTCCCACCGGATCATAAGTGGCATGAGAGGATATGCCCAGAGGACTATTCACTGATTTGACGAATCCCAATGCATCGTATTCGTATGTTACTGTAATCCCTTCCGGATTGGTGACGGTTTTTACTTGTCCATAGACATTGTAAGACATCGTCGTACTTCCGATTGGTGCATTTACCGAAGTCAGATTACCCTCATCATAATCAAACGTTGTGAGTAAGTTTCTCGGGTTCACGTATGTCTCTATGTCATTAAGCGCCGTATAAGTGAACTCATGTTCTACACCCAAGGGCTGTATGATCCGGGTGACGTTGCCATTCTCGTCATACTCATATTGCGTAGTAATACCGTCGATCGTCACTGCAGTCGGCAGGGTTGGATTCTGGAGGTCGTTATACTGCGCCTGCTCCAATACATTTGTCGGGGTGCTCATGTGGGTTGTTTTCCCCAGCCCGTTTGATTCGTAATCGTAGGTATAGGTTTTGCTCCCATCAAAGATGCTCACGGAAGAAGACGTCTCTCCTGATGGCACACCATCCAGCTCCCAGTTGACTTGCTGTGAAGACAGAGCGCCATTCGGGCCATTCGTCGTTGATGCCTGTAATTTTCTCTGATAGTATGTGTTATTCACAAAATTCCCATTGGGTAGCGTGATGATCTTCAGCAAGTGCTTACCGGTGTCATGGTTGAAATAATTATACGTTGTTGAAAGGGGTGTTGCCCCTTCAAAAAACTTGTAAGACATCAGATCCTGTCCTGAAGGACCTCCATGTGCGAATTGAACTTTCCTGTTCAGAGGATCTTTCACTTCATAAATTCTACAGGTGTTTTGATAATACGAGAAGTTCAGCTTCTTTGCATTCGTTCCCAGCACTTCTTTTAGCCTGATCCCTCCTCCTGCATAGTCCTCGTAGCTCAGTTGTATCTTATTGTAATTCCGATCCTCGATCTTCGTCATCACATATGGCCAATCCGGATTTGCTGAGTTACGCTGTTCGAACGTATATTTTATTTGATTTTTTTTTGTGATCACATACGTGTCTTCCTCTGCATCATAAACAATATCGTCGTATAGGCCTTGCGTAACAGCTGTCAGATTGTTTCCATCCTGTTCATATACGTGAATAGCGCCACCTGGCCAGAAGATAGCAATGCGATCAGGTTGTGTAGTTCCATTTGGATGAGTCCATCCGTCGATCTTCACGATATAGCTATTGTAAGAATGACTCCATCCCGGTCCCAATGGGCGAAACGAGATCCACTGATCATTATACCAGACGCAAAACAGTTCTTCGGGCAATTCCGTGAGAAATGAATTGTAGTTGTGTGCAAAGACCAGAGGAAGATTTCTGCCAGGTATGACAAAACTCGTTTTGCTATACTGGTCAAAGTTTGCATCAGAAACCGACAGATAGCGACCTAGATTGGCGGGCGTGTAGTTGCCAGGGTTAAAAAAATCTTCAGCATCCGGTTCAGGTATATTGCATTCTTCACATTGCGTCATCAGTCTATGGAGCATGATAAACACCTGCTCCCTGGTTGCATTCTGGTCAGGATTAAAGTTACCCGTATGTCCATTGACAATCCCAAGCTCAGCACACTTTGCAATGTGCAAAAATTCAGGATGCGTACCGGGCACATCTGCAAAGGGAACGAAAAAGGCATCCTTGTTGAAATCAAATGCCTCCACGATCACCTTGCACACCTGTCCCCGTGTGACCGTGGATCCTGGATTATAGTTGAAAAATCTCCTGTAGAACGGTGATATACCATCGCCATACTCCAGATAGCTCAAGACCTTCCCATAGCGTGCATAGGCTTGATTCTCCTGATCCTGCATATCCCCGAACGGTACCGGAAAATTGTCAGCAGGAGTTGGTGCATTTGGATCGAATCCATAAAGGCATAAAAACACAACCATGGCCAGATCTTCTTTGATGATAGGATCCGAAGGGTGTACATCACCTTCGGCAGGCTGCTGGATGACGCCGTTTTGACAGAAGTATTGTACGGCCTGATAGGATTCTGTATTTGAAGGGGGTGGGTTTGTAATATCACATTGACCACCTTCTCCGAGAATATTGAAATTCAGTGGATTTAGAAATTCACCGTCGTTTACCTCATACCAGACGCTTTCACCATCGACTATAAATCGAATCAGAATGCGGTAAATACCTTGATCAGAAATAATAGAATCTGTGGAATGAGACAATACAACTAAGCCGTCTTCTGCCAATAGGATATCTGGCTCAGCATCCAGTACTGCAATGTCCGCGCCTAGCTGAGTTTGCAAGACCATTTCCACAGTTCCGTAAAAATCCGCAAAGCCATTGTTGACCACGGTAGCCTCAAACTCCGCAGGCATGCCCATCGCGGGACTATTGGGATCGATATTAATGCCCGAAGCAAGTTCTAAAATAAATGATTCAGGATTCGAAATATGAAGATATGCATCACTGAAATCCTCTTCAGGTCCATTTGGGTGTCGATAAATCTTGATCTTGTAGTCCCCAGGAATGATATCCTCAGGAATGGTATATGGACCATTGTAGTGTCCGTCATTTACAATGTTGGCCACAATTACATCAATAACTTGCTCTGAAGCAGTAACGAGTTCTAATGATACATTCTGAATATTGCCAGATGAAGTCCATGTGAAATCGGTGATTTCGTCACCGCCTTCGAACGATACAGGTCCATTAGGGTATGTAAGTGTCAATGAGTTTTCTATAATGTCTATTGTAGTTGGATTCGTAAATGAACCAAATGGATTTATGGGCACGAGGTAGCTTGGGCCAAGGCCGTTTGATTGATATCTTAGTTCAACAGACACCTCTTCTCCAACATGGTCTTCATCTGGCTGAAACTGATATGCAATATCTACTTCGGATCCTGCTTCAATGAGAAAAGAACCTAAGTCTTCGGCCGGTGACGCATCGTTTACAATCAAATACAGAGATCCATCCCAATCCTGATTTCCGAGATTGTCGACCGTCGTTGTGAATGCATAGGTCTCTCCTTCATACAGCATATCCTCACCAAAGGACAACGGAGCGCTCATCTCCAGTCCAAAAGCTCCAATCTCAAAAAGGTTTACACCCGATTCGGCCGTGCCACCAACATTATTTGCACGAACCACCCATCTATAAATATGTTCATCTACAAGATCCTCGTCACTTGTGTATGTATATTCGTCAACGTCTCCGACGTCCATGTAGTCAAGAAGTATTTCGTCTGTTGTGGTATCCCGGAGTCTGATTTCGTACGTGGCGAGCCCATCCGGATTATTTTTGTCCCACGCAAACGAGACAGAGGAGGTTCCAGAATTGAGTGATTCACCATTCTGAGGTGATACCAGTGTTGGCGGGACTAAATCCGTATAGATAGAAAACAAACCTGAGCCATCTTCGACAATATTTCCATCAGCATCCGGTATTGTATATGCTACAAATACCTCTACACTACTTGAGTTCAGGGTAAAGTTGTTGAGCGACCAAATCAAACTTCCATCATCAGATGTACTATTTGAAATTGTAATCTCTTGCCCACCATTTACCGTGTAATAAACCCTCACAGGACATTCGGTGCCTTGAAGCGAACCTGTCCATTGTATATTGAGCAGCCCGCCGGTATAAAATGTTCCTGGATCCGGATTGGTAATATTTATTGTTGCTCCGTCTGAACAAGGTGGATCAACTGTAATGGTTTTATAATGGGTAATTGTTCCATCCACACTCTGCGTTGGTGTGCAATCATTGGCATGCACCCAATCATCATAGTCATTGTTGCTTGCGTTGCCATAAACATAAATTCTATAGACGCCGGGCACCACATCTACAGTTTCATTAACAGAAACTACTTCAGGTCCATCATCCGGATCTATTAAAAGAAATGGATTGCCGATTTCAAGAGTATTGCCTGGATTTCCTTGTTCTGTCATGAACACAAATACCGTACCGTACCATTGCTGATTTACAGCATTTACTGAAAAGGGAACTTCCAGTTCTTCGTTCATGGTCACATGTGATGGCGAATTGATGCACGTGGCAAATTCCAAAAAGGGATCGGGAGTGCTGGCGATAATCTCTACGGGCCCAGCGTAATATCCTTCATTATTTCCATTGTCCACATGTATAAGAGCATAGTAGTCTATGACGCCGTTGTAAAAATTAGAGGGAATGGGTACACTAATACTAATTGTACTTGCACCTACGCTATAATCTACTGGCCCACCAACAACTGTACCACATACTCCTGTTTTTTTGATCCAGGCTGTCCCGGAAGTAGAGAATGTCCCACTACATTTTCTGATCTGAAATACAAAATGCGTACTAGTAATATTGTCCAATTTCAGTTTCAGCACTTCATCTCCAAGGATATGGTAACCTGCGCAGACCCCCATATCAGCTAAAGGGCATACAGTAAAAACATCCTGTGGTGGATCGCTGCTGTAGTCCGTTTGGGCACTACAAAACATATTGAATGACAAGAACAGAAGGAAAGCAGTAATTAGTCTACTCATAAAGATGTTCATTGTGCCCTGGTATTTGAAAGGGCGTTCAAGTAAAATTGTGATCACAGTATACCAAAATTTCAACATTAGTATCTGTCTAAATCATAAACCAGGGTTAAAAGGACACGAACGCCCCAACTATTCCATCGAAATCTCTCAATATCTTCACTTTACACGACTCCATGGGCGTTCAATGGAGTTTTATTGGTGCCTTATATGCTTTTGATGGTCCATACTTTATAAAAGCAACTGTTGAGGCTATCTTTATTTCATGAGTTTAAGGAGTTTGTGTCGTTTAATACGTGTTGGCATACTACTCGGATTGGCCGCTCCCCTCTATGCCCAATCCTCTCAATCCCTCACCTACTCCATCTCCGACGGCATGCCTATGACCGAGGTCTCCACTGTCTATTGCGACAAGGAGGGCAGGATCTGGTCGGTCTATAACAACTCGATGTTGTCCTGCTTCGATGGCAGAAGATTTATCACGTATACACCTGAGGTCACTGGACATTACTTCTCGGGAGGGAAATTCCTGGAAGACCGTAATGGGATGTGGTTGATTCATCACGGCAAGAGCATTTCATTATTCACAGATGGCATCTGGATTGCTTTTCGTGAACATGCGTTTACGGGGGCGGTTGTGGATAA
Organism: Saprospiraceae bacterium; assembly: GCA_035292505.1. GTDB lineage: Bacteria > Bacteroidota > Bacteroidia > Chitinophagales > Saprospiraceae > DATDQA01. The sequence goes on from DATDQA010000238.1 coordinate 9,685, forward strand.
AGCTACACATCAGGTGGTAACCGTAGACACGACAGGGAACCTGTATACCTACGAGGCGTCAATTGAATCCTGGAACGTGGTCGCCCGGGTCCCTGAATCCACCCCTAAAACGGGACTGACGTATTTGCTTCAATCATCACTTAACGAAGACAGGTATCTGCTCACAATCGAAGATGATGCATCGCAAAGAGTGTCAGGTTGTTTTTCAACGTTATCGTTGCTTACTCCTGAATGGAGAGCAACACCGGAAATGCAGGACGCATTGATTTTCTGGAAAGAAGGAAGCCTTATTCTTCAGCCTGTTGAGAATTGGGTATATCTCAAAACGCGCTTCGAGGATGATCCGGGTTTTGATTTCGATTTTGCATATCGCCTGAAGGACGAAATCATATTATATACCGCCACATCTTACCCAGGAAGTGGATGGTTAATACAACTGTTTCAGTATACCCCCCTCACCGGTATTCATTCTCTGTGTACATTCTCACATGGTCACGCGAGTCTATCTATCACGCGGGATCATCAAGGTCATGTCTGGATTGGCTCCCAAGGTGGGCTTACATGTGTGTTCCCGGAAATTTCCACATTCCACGAACATGATCTCAACATGGTCTCAGGTGTTCATGTACTGAATGAAGATGATATGGGCAGAGTATGGATTGGCGGCTATTCCTTAGGGTTGTGTTATTACTCTAGTGAACGCTTATACAAGCCATCAAGTGACGCAGAAAAATTCCAGCACTTCCTTCCTGGAGCATATCGCGATGAGAAAGGCAATATGGGTTTCTGGACAGAGGACTATGCGATAGTGACGTATTCAGAGGGTCGCTGGTATCATGGTCCGCAAATCAGCAGTGTTTCTCACCGTCAACTCGGTTATTATTTTCTGCCATTAAGTGGGAGCCGGATTGCTGCAGGGTTGATGGGTGTCGGAATGGGTATAGCTCCACTTCCATTGACACCCGAGATCCAATGGAAGATCGTCGGTAAATCCAAAAACCTTTTGCTCGACAATGTTATTACCGTCAGTGAAGATCGCAATGGTCGTCTTTGGGCTGGAAGGGCAAGCCAGGGGGTCGCGCTTTATGATCCTGATCTTGACACAGCACGTACATGGATGCGTCATGAGGACACGCAAAGAGGGTTTGGTGCCGCATGCTCACTTATTGATAGCCGTGGACAGCTATGGCTCGGATGCAATGATGGGTTGCGTTATGTTCCAGAGCCACACAACTTTGACATGTTTGATAAGGATTTGTTTGCTGTCGCACAAAGGATCTCAATGGATGAGGCGGGTTATTCCGATGTGACGTTGATGAAGGAACATCGGGGCTTCCTTGTATTCGGAAACCGGTATGGATATGGTTTTCTCAATCTTGCATCACAAACAAGAGATCCTCTACATCCAAATATTTTCTTCTATCCAACAGACAACTTTCTCAAATCTGCCGATCAGAACACAATCCTCATTGATTCTAAGGGTGACGTCTGGATCGGACAGGACCTTGGTGTTACACGGATTGATTTTGATCATTTCAAGTTTGACTCGCTGCCAGTATATATTATTATAGATAGTGTTCTTGTGAGTGGAGAGAACCTTGATGCCGCCGGACATGACGCTCGCGGGTTCTCCTTCGTCGAACGCCGCAAGGTCGCCAGCCCACAAAGACTCCCCGTACTTAAGCGGCATCTGGAAATTTACGTCCGTCCTTCTTTTACGGGATTACTGAACGACAACGTGGGATTTCAATACCGGCTCCGGCATGAGAACATTCAGGACACAACATGGAGTGCATATTCAAAGAGAGACCGTATTGTGTTCAGTTATCTCCCTCCGGGAAACCATCACATTGACGTACGCGCAATAAAAAACAACCAGGTAGCAGATACCTTCACCCTAAATTATCAAGTGCCACTCTCTCTTTCTGAAAATCCGCTGTTCTGGGTTTGCTTGATCGGAGGCTTGAGTATCCTGGGTGCGATCGTATCCTGGCGCATCTATCGCCAACAACTCAGCATAAAACAAACTCGTCTGGCTTTAAAGGAAAAAGAACTTGCGCTCTCACTGCAGGAACGCGAGAAAGAACAACTCCAAATCAAAGCTATCGCCAATGCATTGAATCCGCATTTCATCAACAATTCTTTGCAATGGTTGCAATCACGGGTACGGAAAGATCCCGATGCTGTAAGAATGATCGACCGCTTCTCAAAAAATATTCACACTGTCTTTGTCAATAGTCGTCAGGGGAAAGCCTATCATGCACTGGGTGATGAACTCGAGTTGGTGAAAAACTACTTGTACATCCAGAAGTCACGCTATGGAGATTTTGTGGATGTCACAATGCCACCTGATGAATTGATAGCATCTCTGTCAGATATGCAGATCCCCCTGATGCAAATCCAGATCCACGTGGAGAATGCCATCGAACATGGTCTTCGTCACAGACCTGGCGCACGTAAGTTGAATATTTATATCCAGGAAAATAGCGCGTATGTACATATTGATATTACGGATGATGGCATCGGCAGACTAAAGTCCGCTGAGATCGGATCTCACGGAACACAACAGGGTACCGACATGCTAAAAAGTCTTCACGCAATATTCAATAAACACAATGCTTTGCATATCTTGAGCAGGTATATAGATACGCCCTTCTCCTATCCCGAAACCGGAGAGAAATATGGAACCGTCGTACACATAGAGATACCCAAACACTACACTTATGAACTCACGGAAGATTAACTTTTATGTCGTAGAAGACGAAGAGCCCGCGCGAAAAGAATTGATCTCAGCACTGGAAGAAGATGAAATGATCGCTGTAGCGGGTGAAGCAGGATCAATAGAAGATGCTTGGAAAGGTATTCTGAAGACAGCTCCAGATGCCTTGTTTTTGGATATTGAACTCCAGGGTGGCACTGCGTATCAATTATTGCAACGCATGCGGGATGAGAGTATTGAAATTCCACCCGTGATCATCATCACAGGTCATTTGAAATTTGAGCTTGCACAACAAGCCTTGAATAAATTTCGTGATTGTGTTCTGAAAATTCTCACGAAACCCTATTGGGACGCATGGGAAGAGAACTTCCAGGAATGTAAAGATGCGATTTACGCATATCGGAGGGCGAGCATTAAATCAGGAGTTGGAGATGCCGAATCTGATGTTGTTTACCTCCGTGAAGGTTCTATGACACATCGTATTCCTGTAGAACACGTCGACTATCTCGAAGTTGGTGGTGGCGGCAGAACGATCATCGTGACCGACGACGGGCGGAATGTGACTGTGCAGAAAACACTTGCGGTTTTTCTTCAGGAAATGCCGGCATATATCATTCGTGTTCATCGAAACAATGCTATCAATAAACACAAAATTTCTCACATCAACCATGATGATCATGTCATTTATCTCATCGGAAATAAACGGGCGATTGGAATTGGTGATGTATACTATCAGGGGGTGTTGAGGATGCTGAAGGGATGAGCTTTTTAATCATTCAATACATCATCAACAAACCTTCGCGTATGATCCACCATGAACAAGGGGATATTCAATACGTCTGCGTCATGAGACAGATTCTTTAAAGAATATCTGATACGCAGCGGTGTTGCATACTTTACACCAGCATTGCTCATATAAAACCGAATTCCTTACGTCCTTTTATTCCTACAAAACTCCAAACCATTCAAATCTTTCACAAAATGTTACAATTGCATGGATGCTCACCTTTTGGGCTAGCTGCCCGAATGACGCGGTCAGGCGGGCGTCCGACTCTGGAGGACCTTTCCCAAAGGGACCTCCTTTGGAGCGAGCCGTGCCTGCCGGCAGCATGGCGTTTTGAGCGTGGGTGCTAGTGGACTCCTCTGACAACATGAACTCTTACATGATTTGGAATCTCAGTATGATTCTGCAAGGGCTGAGCCAACTTGAAAGAAAGATTATTATCGACTAGCAGCTTCACGAGGTTTGCAATAAGCGGGTATGCTTTTCGCTATCAGCAGCATAACTCAGGCATGCCTGAATATCTTCTTTGGTAAGCTCAGGGAAATCTTCGAGAATTTGTTCGGGTGTCATGCCTGATGCCAGATAACCTAGCACATCATACACCGTGATTCGCATACCCCTGATGCAGGGTTTGCCACTGCGTTTCCCTGGTTCGATTGTGATGATAAGCCTGTAATCTGTGTCCATGCGATAAAAGTAGGAGAATTTATTCTTTGTCTCTGCGAACTCATAGGAGATGAATGATGAGTAACTCTGAGCCTGTCTAAGGGATGATGAGTAATACCTGTTGTGAGATGCGAGTGACGAAGTGAAATACAAAGTCCTGTCGGTGCGGCTTGCCTGAGGGCTGATGATCTCATGCACCAAACAAATGCGTGATATCCTCACGGGTAAGCGATTTGAACATTGAGTCCTCCGTACGAATGATATCGGCAGCAATTGCCTTTTTCCGGCTCTGAAGCTTCATGATTTTCTCCTCGATGGTGTCTTTACAGATGAGTTTGTATGCCATCACGGGCTTATCCTGTCCGATACGGTGTGTCCTATCGATGGCCTGTTGTTCGGCAGCAGGGTTCCACCACGGATCGACCACGATTACATATTCGGCACTCGTCAGATTCAGACCCAGGCCACCCGCTTTCAAACTGATCAGAAAGACACAATTTTCCTGTGCACCTTGAAATGCTTCCACAACGGACTTTCTGTCTTTTGTCTGTCCGTCGAGGTAGCAGTATTGAATACCAGCCTTTTTCAGACGTTGTTCGATCAGCTTGAGCATTTGCACAAACTGAGAGAATACCAAAACTTTATGATGCGTGACGATCGAACTCAGTTGCTCGATCAGCATATCAAGCTTTTCCGCGCTCACTTCGGCGTGGTCGCGGGAAACGAGCACCGGTGCATTACAGATCTGCCGTAGACGCGTCAGGCCTTCAAGGACATATATTTTCGATTTGTTCAACCCATTTGAAGCGATCATGTCATCGAGTTCTTTCGCAAACTTTTTGCGATAGAGTTCATAGATCCGGCGTTGATCCTGAGGCAATTCACAATACATTATCTGTTCTGTGCGGGAAGGTAATTCCGGAGCGACTTGCTCCTTTGTGCGTCTGAGTACGAACGGATAAATCATCCGTTGCAGCTCCTTTGCTCTCTCTGTATCCTGTCTTTCATCGATGGGTTTTACATAGTGATCTCTGAAATCCTTTTCGCTTCCGAGTAATCCCGGGTTGGCAAAGCTCATTTGTGCATAAAGGTCAAACGTATTGTTTTGAACCGGTGTTCCGGTCATCACGAGTCTATGTTGCGCCTGGAGAAGTCTAACGGCTTTATATGTTTTACTTGCAGGATTCTTAATTGCCTGCGATTCATCGAGGACGATATACCCAAACTTGATTTTGCGCAGTGTTTCGATGTCACGTATCGCTGTACCATAGGTCGTAATGATGACATCATGGGCAGAGATCTCCTTAGCCGACGCATATCTCTGGTTGCCATGATGCAATGCATAGTTCAGCGTGGGGCAAAATTTCAATATTTCATTTTCCCAATTGAACAAGAGTGATCGCGGCACGATGATCAGGCTGGTTGCAGCGTCTGATTCAACAGCCTTTGCAATTGCACAAAGAACCTGTACTGTCTTTCCCAGCCCCATGTCGTCTGCCAGACATCCGCCAAATCCAAATTTGTGTAAAAAAGATAGCCAGTGAAATCCTTCCTTTTGATACGGCCGTAAGTCTGCTGTGATGGCAAAAGGTAATTGGGCTTTCTCAATACTCTCAAAGGATGCAAGTTGTTGTTTCCGCGCATTGATCTCCTCCTGAATCTGTGCGTCATCAATCTGCCCGAAGAGTTCGTCAATAATATTAAACTGCAACTTCGAAATCTGTACTTCACCCTCCGCAACGGTACCAATGCGAAAGATCGACTCCAGTTTTTTTCTCCATTCATCCGGGATGATACCAAGGCTGCCATCTTTTAAGCGGATGAATTCATCTCCCTGATTGAGCACCCGTTTGAGCTGAACGAGTGGGATCATTTCATCGTCAAAAGATAATTCGACCTGTGCATTGAACCAATCAATACCGGTAGTGAGTTGAAAGTTTAGTGATGGAATCTTCGTGCTGTATTTCAGTGAAGACAGATCATTCTGACCGAAGATCTCAATGCTATTTGCAGCTGCCCATTGAATAAACCTAAAAAACCACGACTTCTCCAGCACCTTTTGCGATGGAAGGAAGAGGGTGCCTGATAATTGCAGGTCTTCAAACTCAGGAACATGCTGCAGAAGCGCATTAATAAATGCCTGCTCATAGCTCCGATCCCGTAGATGACATCTGATCTTTCCGTCTTTTGCTTCAAGATGGTTTGTGTCCCGGAGCACCGTTATTTCAATTTCGTTTTGATACAACACGCGTGGTATAAAGATGATACTGCCCTGGTCTTCCTTCAGGTAGATCCGGGATTCCTGAGCTATTAACTGGATGTTGTCCTGTTTTTCAGCCAGCCTGAAATTGATACGGACGGACTTAGCCAGTTCTTCGACAAAATGCAGAAATTCTGCTTTCATCCTTTTCAGGAATCCGGTGACACGGAGGTTTAGGAAATACGTCAGGAGCTCACTGAATTCCAGGGATGGATGCATATAGATCTGACCGTCGTACAAGATCATACCACGGAGAAAATGTAATTCCTGCGACTCAGCCAATGACACTCTCTTATCACCTAATATTAATACGGGTTGCACAATATAGTATTGCTCGTTTTCAACGACATCGACGATGTTTGCGGCAGCCGGCTGTATTTCAACAGGTGAAATGGTCTGCTTTGATACGCGCATCGTTCTGCTGTTCAGATAAACGGGGACGGTACGCAAAAATTCTCTGGCCTTCAACATTGCATTATACGAAGCGGCGAGTCCGGCAGTATCCGGCCAGTCATAGACATGTTCGGTCTGCTGAAGGAGAGTATTTCTTTTCATTGTTCTGAACCAATCCTTTACGGGAGACCATTCAGATGGAAGGTCCAGATGGTACTGGGTTCGGATACCGGTGGATATCTGACCTTTTTTATTGGGTTTCCCTGCAATTACCGTAAGTGGACTTTCCTTTCCTTGAAACAAGAGGAATGCATAGATAAGATCTTCCGGAGATGTATTCACACGTGGTATGTCCACTGAGAGGCGATGGCTGATATCCCTGATGCCGGACAATAACTCGATGGCCTTGCTGTTATGCGTCCTGCCCAACAGTCCTGGCTCTTTTGCCTGATAGAAATACGTGCCCCTGTAGAAGCCTAGCTGAAAATAGTTGTCTATCTCAGACGCGTCAATGTCGAATTCTCTGAGGACGGCATGGCGCGCGTTTGAGGAGCACGTTTCAATGTCGAGCATATTTTCTGCCTTCCATCCATACACGATGTTATCGAACAAATGGTATTCATGGATACACAATGAATTTACCTGTCTTCCACAGGCACATTGGGTATACCATTTGTCCCCATTTCTGGTAAATCGCACTGTAGAGTATTGTCCATAATAGTTTTCACGCACATTGAATTGAAATTCTCCGTTTACCAGATTGTTTTCATCCGCTCTGATCTCGGAACCGTAGCTATAAGAATTATATGGTCTGTGCACCTTTGCAACAAATTGCCTTAAGTCGTGAGCAGGAATAATCTCCATGGGTTCTGATGCATTCTTTCGCTTCAGGATACGCCCAGAGGTTGCGGTTGTCTGTGGTTGTGGACGTCCTCTCCTGTGTCGCACGTTTGGAGGTTCCATATGGACAGCGCTATGATGTATATCGTGACTTACGTCCAGACCCAACTCTTCGGCCAATGTCAGAATAGCCGCAACCTGATGTTCACAGAGGAAGAAATGCGGATTCGGACAATCGCAATTCGATTCGATCTTGTCATCGGTCATCCTGACGGAAATGCGATGCATGCCCTGGGAAGACTGATAGTAGAATAATCCATACCGCCGATCATCATCGAGCTCATCTGCAGCAAGGGTGTCTTCCTTCCATATAGAAATTCCTTTACTGACTTGCGCAGGATTAGCGTTCCTGAGGATGTATTCGTAGACCTTCAACATATCGGATCGTCAGGAGAGTGCTTGTTTATGCATGGTGAACCGGATGGATGAAGATAAAAGGATTTGTGAAAAATGTATGTTGCGAGTACGGGGTTGAGTGTGCGTTTCTTCGAAGGATCGCGCTTGATGGAAGGGGCTAAACCTCGCAGCGTCGGCAAGGGAATGTGCTCAAACAGACCTTGTGAGAATTCCCTCACTCATCATGATCCACCACAAGGCCCAGCTTATTCTTCAACTCTTCCATCGCCGGATTTTTCGCAAGAAGGATTTCATACTTTTCACGCACCGTCAATGTTTTTTTCGGTTTCCGTGCTTCACGTGCTGCATCTGTCTCTTCAATGACAATATCGATGTCCAGGGTCTGATCGTGAAAGGCACTTCGAAAACGGATCAGGAGATCGCTTTCTTCATGGATGCGCGTCTTTGCGAGAATCGAGTCGACCACAATCTTCAGCACATTTTCTTCGAGACTGACTGTTGCTTCTTTAAACGAAACAGCCACACTTGGCGAAGTCAGTGTCTGCCGGAATTCATTCCACCATGAGATCACATTCGCTTCTGTGAGTTCAAGGCTATTGTCTTTGGCAATTTTCTCCGTCTTCTCGATATGTGATTTGAGATCAAATAAAGATCCTAATTGCGGCGTGTTCAAAACAATCTTACCACTTACGGCAGGTCCTTCTGAAGTGATGGCAACAGCGGATATGGGTGGAGTTGCAGGGTTTGACTTAACAGGGTTCCCTGGTAGATCTTCAGATGGTGGTGTAGTGCTCCCGTTTGTCTTCTTTGAGATTTTAGGTATGACGGGAATCGGATCAGTTTTTGGATTGCGTGGAGAAGTGTCTTCGACTGGATGCGTTACCAGGTCCGAAGGGGTGTTTCCGTCAGCTGTTTTTTTTTCAACAGTGAATGGACTTCCCTCCTGAAGTCGTCGCAGGAAACAAATCCGTGAAAGCGCGATCTCAACATGCAGCCTCTTGTTGCGTACCTGTGGATACGTGATATCACATTCATTGATCAGATTCAGTGCGGAGAAAATATAGGCTGCCGACATCAGCGATGCCTGCTTCTGATAACGTTCTTTCAATTCCTGACTGTGATCCTGCAGAGCAAGGGTAGACGGGTCCCGACAGACCAACAGATCCCGATAGTGGGAAGCTAAGCCGTCCAGGAATGTATCTCCTTCAAAGCCTCCCATCACCACTTTATCATAGAGCAACAACACGTCTCGGACATCTTCACGCAGACATGCATCCGCGATCTGGAAATAAACGTCGTAGTCAAGCAGATTGAGATTCTGGATGACTGATTGATACGTGAGATTCTTGTCTGCAGCGCTGGCCAACCGGTCAAAAAGTGAAAGTCCGTCGCGCAAAGCACCATCCGACTTTTGCGCAATCGTGACCAGTGCGTCTTTCTCTGCTTTTATCCCTTCCCGTGTTGCGATCTGTTCGAGGTGGGCAACCATATCCTTCACGGTAATCCTCCGAAAATCAAAAATCTGGCACCGCGAAAGAATAGTTGGCAGGATTTTATGTTTTTCAGTCGTAGCAAGAATAAAAATGGCATAGGGTGGTGGCTCTTCCAGCGTCTTCAGGAAGGCATTGAAAGCCGCCGTGCTGAGCATATGTGCCTCGTCGATGATATAGACTTTGTACTTGCCGTGCTGAGGCTGATAGCGCACTTGCTCTACGAGACTACGCATACTTTCTACGCTATTGTGAGAAGCGGCATCGAGCTCGAAGATGTTGAAGGATGCCTGCTTGTCAAATGATGTACACATCGCACAGGTGCCACAGGGATCAGTGCCGTTTTGCAGATTCTCGCAGTTGATCACGCGTGCGAGAATGCGTGCACAGGTTGTCTTGCCTATACCACGCGGTCCACAAAAGAGAAATGCATGCGCAAGTTGATTTGTCAGGACCGCAGTCTTCAGGGTATTCACGATATGTGGCTGCCCCACGACATCGTCAAAGCGACGAGGCCGGTACTTAAGGGCGGATACGACGTATTTGCTCATTTTGGAAGGGCCTAAGGTAATGCTTCAGGCGGAGGCTGAGGCGAAGGCGAAGGAAGAAATCTATATAGATGCAGACCACTTGACAACTTCCAGATTGATCACCTAATTCGGCCAACATCACATAGATTTATTACGTATATATCAATTGTCGTATTTTGACGCCGGAACCGGCTATTCTTTATTTCAAAAAACCAATCAAAAATGAGAATCCCCCTTCTCTTCCTTAGCCTTGGCCTTAGCCTTAGCCTCTGCTCCGAAGGCACCCGTGAAATGGCGCCTAATGCAAACATTGTCATCAGTGGAAACAACACAACCGATATCGCTGCTCTCCTGAGCGGCAATAGCGAATACAACAATTTTGCAACCTACGGCAATCCTGATCCCAACAGCCGACTCTACATCCATATTGCCGACCCGGACAACGAGTGCATCTTTCTCGGATTTTCGTTTGGTCATGCAAATGTGAATGGCCAGAACCCAACAAGGATCGAATATGAGTATCGGGTCAGGGATCCCAACGGCAACATCGTGTTCGGTCCTGTCACCGTGAGCACGGCCGGTGGAAATATCAACAACTGGTCCGAAGCGCACACGGGTCCGATACAGCTCTACGGCGCAGGGGGTTACAATGCAATGCAGATCATGTCCAGCAACCTCACCTCGCAAGGATGGAGTGGAGCAGGAGATTACTTTATCGAATTCAATCACACCACCGGGATCGATGGTTTGCTGATTGATTTCTGGGATATCAGTGTGACCCATTGCGCGGTGACGCCGCTTGTTGAGAGAAAGGGGCGTGTATGGTCATACAATTGGGCCTTCTTTGCGATCAATGATTTTGGATTTCCCAACAGACCATTTAATGGGGCATTTTATGTGTGCGCTCCGGATCCTGATAATATAGATGCTGCCTTTATCACAAAGATCGATTTCAATGGAAGTGGCTTCAGACCGGCAGCCTTCAATGTCGCCTTCAACAGCTTTGGAAGTCAGAATACTGGCAACGTCATGGTCGACAGACGGAGCGTAGAAGGTGCCAATTCTACACAGGCTGAATATTCCGTATTTCTCAATGACCCGGTTGATCTCTGCGCTACAGCAGAGCCCGGTGAAATTGAATTACTTGGTGTAAGCCGCTGCGGGGAAGATGATTATTGCATTAAGTTCATTGCATCGAAGGAAGGACAGATAGATCTCCTATTGGATTTTGACGGACCCGATGATGTATACACGATGGGTACTACAGATGTTATGGTGGCCATCCTCGTTGATGCTGAAAATGTTGGTAAACCATCGTGTGTGTATTGGAATGGAAAGGATGGCCTTGGCAATGCGTTACCTGAAGATCCAGGCACACAGATACCTGTTGTGATTTCGTTTGCACAAGGAATCTATCACTTTCCGATTTACGACGCCGAGTATATGACGTCAGGTGTGAGCATAGAAGCTATTCGTCCGCCATCGGCAAAACCTCTTCTATATTATGACGATTCGAATATCGGTGTGGTCTCTGGTAGTGGTGAACCTCCTGTTCAACTGACAGGTTGCATCACACCCTGTCATCGTTGGACCAACTTTTTTGATCCTGGTATACCTGGTTTTGGCAATCTGAATACAATCAATAGCTGGTGGTTTTCCCAACGCATCGTCCGCAGCAGTGTGTTCTTTCTTCCCGCATATCTCTCCTGCGGCATTGATGGACCCGAACGTATCTGTGAGGGCGAAACAGTTACTCTCACGTGGAACGCCGTTGCACAGCCAGTTGGAACGGATGTACCGGAAGTCATTAGTAATATCTGGTCAGGACCTGCTATCGTGGGTACTAATGAAGGACAAACAATCACGATTAGTGGAGGCGGTGTCTACCAGGTAGATATCAAATGGCTTACAGAATTGGGTGACACCTGTGCATCTGCATGCGAGATTCAGGTTGTTTCGGATCCCGTTTCTTACGGATCGATCGATACATTGATCATACAAGGGGAAACGATAGAAATCAATGGCCAAACATATGGTGAAGGAGGACAGTTTATGCAACTGCTTGTCGCTGTAAATGGTTGTGACAGCATCCTCACAATCCGGATCAATGTCCTGCAGACGGTCGTTCATTTCAGTCTGGATGCATGCCTTTCTGTGCCAGGTGAGGGTTCAGATGCTGTGTACACAGAGTTTACACCCGAATATCCTGATCCCTTGTCTTGCGCGGCCCTGGAAGCGAGTATTGCACACAGGGATAATCCAACAGTCAATACGCATTCGTGTACCCCTGGTGTAAATGATTCGCCGGCAATTTGCGTCAGTTCGTATGATAACTGTACGTATGATGCAGGCAATGAGAAGTCATTTGTCTTCGAGCTTACTGTCACCCCTTCAATTGATACTGCAGTGGCGGTGACGGGATTGACGTTTTATGAGAGAGGACCGTTGATGTTTGACTGGATCAATGGAACAACAGGTCCGAATAACTACCCAACTTTATATGGTGTGCGCGTCTTGAAAGATGGCGTGGAAATTTATCGGGCTGCAGATATTCCGACGACAACGGATTGGACTCTTGAGTCATTTGATTTTCTCGGAATTGATGATTTTGTCGTTGATTCCACTGCGACCTTCCGTTTTGAATTCTTAGGCTATTGTTTGGTGGGGAATGGAGCGATGGTACCAGCATGGGACCTGGATGAAATTCGTGTGGTGGCGGGCTGTGTTTCACCTGCACAGACGAATGGCATCATTGCGGGTAGAGTGCTTACCGAGTTTGGGCGGAAGATTACCGATGTCGAAATTCTACTTTCCGATGAACCCACCTTTATCAATCCTGTCGTGAGTATCACGGATCAGACTGGTGCCTATGCATTTACAAACCAGCCGATGGGCGATCAGTATTACTTACGCGCGTTTAAGAACACAGATTTTTTGCATGGTGTCAGTACTCTGGATTTGATCAGGATTCAGAAGCATCTTTTAGGGTTGAAGGAATTTGATTCCCCATTGCAGTTTATTGCCGCAGATGCCAGTGGGAACAATGTCGTCAGTGTACTTGACATCGTGCATTTGCGAAAACTTCTTCTTGGTCTCTACACAGAGCTTCCCGGGAATACCAGTTGGCGCTTCGGTAAACCCAACCAGGAACTTCCGCTGTCTGATCCATGGTCGTTTGACGAGATTGTGACATTACCCCGTCAGGATCTCAACCGGGAAAATGTCAATTTCCTTGCTGTGAAAATCGGCGATGTCAATGGGAGCGTAAATAATCTTGAGTCAGATTTCGAAACAAGATCAGACCAGGCCTTGCATTTTGAGATGAGCAATAGGTATGTAGCAGCAGGTGAATTTGTGCAAATAGATATAACGAGTACTGATTTTACCGGAGTCCTTGGTTTTCAATGTGGTCTTACACTGCATGGCGCGTTGTGGCAGGAAGTCAGGAGTGGAGCTCTCGATATGACTGATGCCTTTGCGATGAGTGAGAGCGATCAAACCATCCGTATGAGCTGGAATCACGGAATACCTCAGACTGTATCATCGGATGAGGTATTGTTTACCATCGTTGTTCATACGGTCCAAAGCGGCTACATAGCAGAGATGATACATTTGAACAATGGAATTTTACATGCGGAGGCCTATGTCGGTGACGAGGAGGAGGTGATTGATGTGATCATGGGTACACGAAAGTCAGGACAAGTCCTACAGGGGTATCAATTATTTCAGAATGTTCCAAATCCTTTTTCAAGCGAAACGCAGATCAGGTTTTACCTGGAAAAAGCTGGTAATGTCACAGTCACAATATTTTCATTGGCAGGGACGAGCGTCTATGTATACAGCAGTTACTTTGAGCAGGGGATACACACGATGACAATTTCCGGGAGGGATATCGACAACACATCCGGCATCCTCTTTTATCAGTTGCAGTCCAATGATTTTGTGGAGAGTAAGAAAATGATACTGTTGGAGTAGTGTCATACTTAGATATACCTGTAACTTTATGGCATGAAACCTCAGGTGTATTACGAGACAGTCTCCGAAGCAATCAGAAAGCTCAGGGAAAAGGGATTTACAAAAGACTTCAATCTGGAGGAGAATTGCATCACCTGTCACCCGGATAAGTTTTTTGCTGAAGACTTCGACATCGTGGAAATCTATCGCTACGAAGGTAATACCGACCCGGCAGATGAGGCGACCGTGTATGGCATTGCGTCAAGATCCGGCATAAAAGGAATTCTGGTCACAGGCTACGGGGCTTCTGGCGATATCATGTCCGAGGAGATTCTTGAGAAATTGAGAATCAGAAGGTGAGAAAGCGAGAGAGAGAGA
>DATDQA010000239.1:0-2686 GCA_035292505.1 Saprospiraceae bacterium
GGAACGGATCAAGGCCCGCACGAAATTGCTGTTTCGATAAAGGGTAAGGGATTAAAGGGGAAGAGATGGTTGGAATCATTTGCGGCTGCGAGGCCAGTAATGTATAGAACCTCAGTTTTCGATGCCTTCTTTTTTCATTTAGAGTGAAAATAAGTATCCAGGGGGCGGGATTCCTGACTGCCCCAAAGGGATGCCTTTGGCACCGTCAGACAAGTTATTCCCGTTCCGACTCAGTTTCGAACCTCGCACATGCCTCCATATCTCCATTTTCCCCAGTCAGCCAAGACATCGACCCGTTGGGTGGGAATCATTAGCAAGGCATCGGCAGAGAGGGTAGGTTTGAGCTTGAAATTATTCACAAACAAAAACTTTTAAGTCATGAAACGCTCTATGAAATTCTCAATGCTCGTTCTTATCGCTACGACTTTCGCTACGGGCTGTACCACGGACACTGCGAATCCAAACATGAATCAACCATCTGTGAACCCACCCGATGATTCCGCATGGCGTGTGACATGGTATTGGGATAAAGACAAGGATGAAACATCGGACTTCGCACAGTACACCTTCTACTTCCGGAGTAGTGGCGTCTTCGAGGCGATAAACAACGGTAACATTGTGACAGGCACCTGGGCCACAACTTCAGACGAAGGCTCACAAAGACTTGTGCTCTTCCTCTCAAACACAAAGCCGCTGAGTAATGCCAATGACGACTGGGTGATTGTCACATCAGATGAACAATCCATAAAGCTCAAGGATGACAATACCACACATCTTGAGGAGCTGCATTTTGAGAGAATGCAATAACAGAAGTCAAAATGTAAAATGTAAAAGTCAAAAGTGAGGTACCTTTTACATTTTACATTTCGTATTTTACATTTTGACTTTAATTCAAAAATCAAGTTTGTAGCCCACCCCCTTCAGTGTGCGGATATATTCCCCACCGAGTTTCTCACGGAGTTTCGAGATGTGGACATCGATTGTACGTGAGGCAATACTCTCGGAATAGCCCCAGACTTTGCGGAAGATTTCATCGCGCGAATAGACTTTGCCAGGCTGAGAGGAGAGGAGTACGAGCATTTCAAATTCCTTCCGTGCGAGTGTAAGCGGGTTACCTTTCAAGGTCACTTCGTATCGTTTCATGTCGATGCGCAGATCACCGAGCTCGATAATTTCAGATTTTTCTGCAGCTCCGACCGACTTACGTCGCAGGAGTGCAGCAATACGTGAAAGAAGGAGACGTGGACGAATGGGTTTCTGGATATAATCATCCGCCCCCGCTTCAAGCCCGGCGATTTCCGAATATTCTTCATTCCGTGCTGTAAGAAATGCGATCAGTGTTTTGTCGAGCTTCGGGTTTCTCCGCATTTCATAGCACGCCTGCACACCATCCATCTTGGGCATCATGATATCGAGAAGAATGAGATCGGGAACTTCGCGGTCTGCTTTTTCAATACCCTCCTTCGCCGTCTGTGCGGTCACTACTCTGAATCCATGTTTCTCAAGATTGTATTGCAGGAACTCAAGGATATCGGGTTCATCGTCGACTACAAGGACTTTGGTATCGGTAGACATCACATAGGGAATTCTAGTTGCGACAAAGCTAACTTTTTCCGATTCGGACATGCACGCCACATTTTACGTGCCCCACAAGAACAGACTAATGATGCCCACAATTACCACATCTGCAAGTACTTACAAAGCATATCCTGAATTGTAAAATTTAGGTAAAATCAATCAGTCAAGAAGGGCTGAAGATTAACAAAAGCTTGACCTCAGAAGCGCATTAAGGCAGCCTTCACCAGATACCTTCGCCGGCGAATTTGCATGCAACATCAAAGGTCCTTTGACGAAAGTCATATCAATGCCTGGATAAGAAGTTATACGGGAAATGATGACTAAACTAATTCAAATCAAATAACAAAGAGATGATTAAACATTTATACACGTTTATACTCCTGCTTTCATTCGGTACTTTCGCCTCTTCTCAGATCATCAGTATCATGGATGCTGATCTGCAGGGCGGTCAAACCTATACATGGACAAAGAACAACACCTACCTGCTGGACGGATTAGTATTTCTTGAGGAAGGTGGTGTATTGAATATCGAAGCAGGCACAGTAATCAAATTCACTCCGCGTGCAGATGTGGGTAATCCATCGGCGTTGGTGATCACACGCGGTGCAAAAATCTATGCAGAGGGCACAGTGGAGAATCCAATTATTTTCACCGCAGAAGCAGACGACGTCAATGATCCTTTTGATCTGAGTCCAACTGACAATGCCCTTTGGGGAGGTATCGTCTTACTTGGACATGGAGTCACACAGAAGAATGGTAATGCTGAAGTAAATATTGAAGGTATTGATCTCTCAGAAGTACGCGGAGCATATGGCGGTGACGATAATACAGATAACTCCGGAGTACTGCGCTATATATCTATCCGTCATGGAGGTCGTCAGATTGTATCAGGGAGTGAACTCAATGGACTATCACTCGGAGCAGTAGGTAGTGGTACTACTCTCGAATACATCGAAGTGTATGCAAACTCTGATGACGGAATCGAATTTTTTGGTGGGGCACCGAATCTGAAGTATGCCGTCGTTGCATTTACAGAAGATGACTCGTACGACTGGGATGAAGTCTTTGTTGGTAAAGGCCAATTCTGGTTTTCGATACAGCGATCAGA
>DATDQA010000240.1:0-51068 GCA_035292505.1 Saprospiraceae bacterium
TAGTTGGCGTATTGGATTCAAATATAATACGTCACTTCGCCTTTTGGAAAAACTGGAATAGTGGGGAGTATCTCATTTTGCTTTTCGTCCACGAAGTCTGCCTGACGGTAGACTGACAGTAGACAGGGTTCGTGCCATGCCTTGCGCCATAGGCATCCCTTTGAGGCCGGTGCCATAGGCATCCCTTTGGGGCAGGCAGGGAGAAATCCGGTAATAGATAAATTTCCAGGTTTATCAAAGTGAGACATTACCGAATAGTGGGGAGCGAGAATAACGTCAGAACCACACACCGACTATAAAGCGCAGGTGTGAAGGAGCATTTCTGAGTAACAACTCCTGATCATTCACAAAGATGCCCTGTCCATAGTTTGCAAAGTCCTGTTGATATCTTAATTCCGCTGATACTTTTCCAAGAGTGATACCCACACCGCTATGCCAGCCAAACACAGCGCTCTGCATCTTGCGGTTGAACCCTTCTATTTGAGAGAAAGAAGAAGACTGCCCGAATTCATACCGCGCATTGAATCCTGAGATGATTTCAAAGCGCCCGAGTGTCACACCGGCTGACAGAGGAACTTCAATAGATTTACAGGATTCTTCCATATTGTGCATTTCATCAGGTCCGGCACCATTAATGTATTGCATCGCATAGGATTTGCGAATGGAGTAATATGTTGCCTCCCCCTCAAAGAAGAAGTGCTTTGCATTGAGCTTTATTGCTACGCCCAATGCAGGTGAAAATTCCACCTTATTGCCATTAAACAGAAAATCCGAAGTCGGGTCATTGCGATTCACTATCAAAGGCGCTGTACCCATTTGTCTTGTGGGTGAAACACCTGCTTTTACTGCAAACTGAACCTGGGCAGTAGCTGAAGAAAGGATCACTATCAAGGCAAGGAGAACATATGCAGCTTTCATCTTGATCTATGTTTTTGACTGTTATGAAATACGTTTTCAGAAAAATGTGGTTGGTTACTTTATTGCCTTACAATCCATCGACATCCAATAGTGTAGTAGGTCAACCGGAGGTTACCCATGGAGATGAAAAAGATGCAGAGGACCGAAAAATGAAAACGGGTGCAGGGCGATACGCCCTTGACCGGATAAAAAAGCAAATCAGTAAGAAAATCCCTCTAAGTTGCTTTGCCAGAGAGCCCATGAAGCTTCTGCCTGATACTGCAGCATCTCAAGCCCGTTTTTGACCTGTGCGCCATGCTCCTGCCCTTTCCTGAGAAAGAGTGTCTGCGCAGGATTGTAGATAAGGTCGAAAAGTAAATGCCTGGGTGTGATCGCCTGATAGTTTAGAACTGGTGCCGTTTCCGTCTTCGGTGACATCCCAACCGGTGTGGTATTGATGATCAGGAGTGAATCCGCAATGATATCGTCAGTGAGTTCTTCATACGTGAGCCCTGTTGCCCGGCGTTTGCGGGACACCATAAGATAGGGAATGTTCAATTGGATGAGCGCATACCCGACCGCCTTTGCCGATCCACCTGTACCTAGAATCAGTGCAGAAGGGAGTTTGCTCCAGAGACCAAGAGAAGGGGTGAGAGATTGCTTAAAACCAATCCAGTCCGTATTGTATCCCACCAGGCCTGCTGATTCAAAGCAAATCGTGTTGACAGCGCCAATCACCTCGACATCATGTGACAAAACATCGAGATATGGGATAATCAACTCTTTATATGGGATCGTCACATTCAAACCATGGAGATCGGTCTCAGTTGAGAGTAGTTTAGGAAAGTCTTCAAGGCGCTCGATCGGAAAGTTCTGATATCTATGGTCATGCAAACGCAGCTCTTCAAACTTCCGGGTAAAATATGCCTGGGAGAATGAATGTACCAGTGGATATCCGATGAGTCCAAATAGCTTCATGGAGACAAAGGTGGAATGTTCCCCGAAATGTACTGCACCCAGTCCTGTCCCTGCTATAAAGAAGAGTGGGAAACTCATCTCAAGAACCGGGAAATCCATTATCCTGACAAAATGACATATCTTTGCACTCCTGTTTTTCAACAGCTTAATGACGAGATGGAGACAAATGGTCTTAGTACAATTTCTCATGATGTCGACGAGACAAGGCAAGGCTCTGCCTATGAGAATGTGACGGTTGATGCTTTTGAGGGCAAGCGATTTTATATTGAAAGCTATGGTTGTCAGATGAACTTCTCCGACAGTGAGATTGTAGCCTCCATTCTTCGCCAGGAAAACTATTTCGCTACAAAGAATGCCGAAGATGCAGACCTGATCCTGATCAATACATGCAGTATCCGCGAAAAAGCAGAAGAGACGGTGCGTAAACGGCTTCGGGATCTTAACAAAGTGAAGAAATACCGTCCGGGTACTCTTGTCGGTGTGTTGGGATGCATGGCAGAGCGACTCAAAGACAAATTCCTGGAAGAAGAAAAACTCGTGGACATCGTCGTTGGACCTGATGCCTATCGCGATCTTCCTGCCTTGATTGCAACTGCAGAAGATGGTGGCAAGGGGGTAAACGTCTTCCTTTCCCGTGAAGAAACATATGCCGACATCAGTCCGATCCGTCTGGACAGCAATGGCGTGACCGCCTTTATTTCCATCATGCGAGGTTGCGACAACATGTGTTCGTTTTGCGTAGTCCCGTATACACGCGGAAGGGAGCGAAGCCGTGATCCTTTCAGCATCGAAGCAGAAGCAATAGAACTTTTCGAACGCGGATATCGTGAAGTGACTCTGCTCGGCCAGAATGTCGATAGCTACAAATGGGTCAGCGAGGATGAAAAATCACAATCAGTCAACTTCGCGCAATTACTCGAACGTATCGCAAAGATTCATTCGAAACTCCGTGTGCGGTTTTCTACCTCGCATCCAAAGGATATTACAGATGAGGTCTTGAATACCATTGCCAGATATCCCAACATCTGCGACTACATCCACCTTCCTGTCCAGTCTGGAAACAGCCGGATCCTGAAGCTCATGAATCGCACCTATGACCGCGAATGGTATATGAATCGCATAAAGGCAATACGACGGATTATTCCTGATTGTGCAATCTCGGCTGATATCATCGCAGGATTTTGCACGGAATCGGAAGAAGAACACCGGGACACTTTATCTATCGTCGAGTGGGCAGACTATTCCATGTCGTACATGTTCATGTATTCCGAAAGACCAGGAACTCTTGCAGCAAGAAAATACCCGGATGACATTCCTGACGAAATAAAGAAACGCCGCTTGAATGAAATCATCCGCACGCAAAACCAGGTCTCTTATCGACATAATCTCCGTGACATCGGGAACACCTGCGAGGTGCTGATCGAGGGTGACTCAAAGAGGTCCGTAAACGCGTGGAAGGGACGGAATCCACAAAACAAGATGGTCGTTTTCGCGAAGTCTGGTTCGCATGCACCGGGAGACTATGTCCATGTACAGATCACAGATGCAACAAGCGCTACACTCATTGGGGAAATTATCAAGACCAGGTATGAACATCCAGTCCATTAAACAGCGGTTTGGGATCATCGGCCGGTCGGAGGGATTAGACAGAGCACTCAGCACTGCTATTCGGGTGGCATCGACTGATCTCACAGTGCTCATCACCGGACCAAGTGGTGTGGGAAAAGAAGTCTTCAGCCAGATTATTCACGCACTGAGCTCACGTAAGCACAACAAGTTCATTGCTATCAACTGTGGTGCGATCCCGGAAGGCACAATAAACTCGGAACTCTTTGGACATGAAAAAGGATCGTTTACCGGAGCTACCGGAGAACGAAAAGGCTACTTTGAGACCGCGAATGGCGGCACCATCTTCCTCGACGAAGTTGCGGAGATGCCCATGGACACGCAGGCATATCTTTTGCGCGTGCTTGAATCCGGAGAATTCATCAGAGTAGGTTCATCAAAAGTGCTCAAAACAGATGTACGTGTGATTGCCGCGTCGAATGTGGATCTCCTGGATAGGATACGTCAGGGTCGTTTCAGGGAAGATTTGTATTACAGGTTGAATACTGTCCCAATCCGGGTACCTCCTTTGGCAGAACGGAAAGAAGATATTGCTGTTCTCTTCCGCAAGTTTGCAGTTGATTTCGCTGAAAAATACCGCACAAGTCCTATCCAACTGACATCCGAAGCAGAGACATTAACTGAGAGTTATAACTGGCCTGGCAATATTCGTGAGTTGAAAAATGTCGTAGAACAGTTGTCCGTATTACATGAAGATCAATTGATCACTGCTGAAGATCTGATTCATTCTGTGCCGAATATTCAACGCCGCTTCCTCCCGACGCTTGCAGAAAACGGAGGTCATGAAAGCACGGGTATCCATGAACGTGAAATCCTGTACAAGTTGTTGTTTGATATGAAATCGGATCTGACCGATCTCAAGCAGCTTGTATTTGAGCTCATCAAGCATAATGACCTCCATGTTCCGGATTTACAGAAAGTGCGTGAACTCCAGGTGCCCGTAATCTCAGAACGACAACAATTAGGCTCATCATGGCCATCACAGGGACCTACAGTCCCACCCCATTCACCTTCGGCTCCCCTTGTGATTGACTCATTGGGAGATATGGCTTATCATCTCGAAGAAACAGAAGAGGATCTTTCTATTGAGGCCATGGAAAAAGAACTCATCGGTCGTGCGCTGACAAAGCATAAAGGACGACGCAAGGATGCAGCAGACGAACTTGGGATTTCTGAGCGTACACTGTATCGCAAGATCAAACTCTACAATCTTTAGCGTGAAGGATCGGATCGTCTTTTGGTGGGCACATTAATCTGAAACAACACATGCGGCAAAATGCGGTCATCGAATCCCAATACTATACACAGCGCGCTGAAATTGTCAGTGTATTGGAGCGTTTACTTGGACTCACGCAACAGACTGGTTATGTGCCCATGGTGCAGACAGTCACTGATCTCCTTGAGCGTGTAGAAGAACCATTCCTGTTTGTGATCGTCGGTGAAGTGAAGTCCGGTAAAAGCAGCTTCATCAATGCACTGCTGGATACTGGCAGAGATATCTGTGCAGTGGCACCTTCCCCGATGACTGATACCATCCAGCAAATTACCTATGGCGACAGGGAGGTGACGGAAATCATAAATCCCTTCCTGAAGCGCGTATATATTCCCGAAGAAACATTGCGTGATATCGCCATCGTTGATACTCCAGGTACGAATACCATTATTGTCCATCACCAGGAGATCACGGAGCGTTTTATTCCAGGTGCCGACCTGATCGTGTTTGTATTTGAAGCGAAAAACCCATACCGCCATTCAGCATGGGAATTCTTTAATTTCATCCATCAGGATTGGCGAAAGAAAGTCGTCTTTGTCCTGCAGCAAAAAGATCTTATGTCGTCGCAGGATCTGAAGGTGAATCACGACGGTGTGATCAGACTTGCACGGGAAAATGGCATTTCAAATCCTCTTGTCTTCAACGTTTCGGCACTTCTGGAACAACAGGGACAAAAAGAGGACAGCGGATTTGGCCCTTTAAGAGACTACATCCGGAAACACATCACAGGTGGAAATGCCCCCTTGATGAAATTGCGCAGTACGGCTGATACAGCACTAAATGTGGCCGTAAAAATTGAAGAAGCGATTGCCTTGAGACAGGAACAGTATCGCGCTGATGTTGCATTCCGCGAAGACATCAGAATCAGCCTTCAACAACAAGAGCGTCTTGCACAAAGTCAGGTGACAGTGCTCATTGATTCACTGCTTGGCGATTATGACCGGATCACCCATCAGAAAGAGAAAGAACTTGCCGGAGTCTTGTCATTCACTTCTGTACTCGGACGTTCGATCAGTGGTATTTTCAGTCGCAAGACATCCCTGAAAGAGTGGCTGCATGACTTTTCTACCAGTCTGGACACAGCACTCGCGTCCGGACTTCGCGATAAAATGAATGATCGGGTTGTGGACCTTGCCGAGAGTATTCAGCAGATGGGCCAAATGGTTGACCTGAAAATCCGGAGCAGCAAAACAATCCTGCAAAACGACATGGAGATCTTCTCTGATATTGCAGAGAGAAGGACACGTATCCTCTCAGATCTGCGCGATGCCTTCAGGAGTTTCCTGACAAAGGCAGAGAATTTTGGAGATGAAGGATTGCTGGCAGGTCATGAGCGTGTAGCGCCAAAAGTGTTTACAGGGAGCGGTATCACTGTCATTGGTGTGGTGCTCACGGCACTTACGAATGGAGCTGTCTTTGATATCACGGGAGGAGTAATTACGACGATCGGCGTCATATTTACCGGGGTCACTCTTGGTATTCAGCGTCGGCGCATTTTACGCCGGTATCACGAGGAAATGGCCAGGGGACGCAATAAGCTCGTGTCAGAGATCACTTCAAAGCTCAATCAATATATCAGTGATATCAAGCAACGCATCGACTCCAATTTTCATGCCTTTGATCAGATGCTGGTTGAGGAAGGAAAGCAATTGGAAAGACTGACTTCAGAGCATTCAAGCATCGTTAATATCCTGCAGGTCGTGATAAAGAGCTTGCGTAAAGCATAAAGAATTGCAGTATTTAAGTTCAGAAGTGAAATTCCATTTACTTTCGCAGGCCGGTCTTTGATATATTTGTAAACCTCAAAAGCAAAAACACATGGCAGAACTCACCACCCCTTTCGATTATCTCAACATTCTGATTGGTGAAGAAATCATTTATCGTGCTTTACTGCAGCAGGAAGAGTTTGCCCGGCAGGAGCTCTATGGGGCGGAATGGACTGACGCTGATCAGATTGAAAAGAGCGCAGCGTATTTCAAAGCGAATGTCCTCAGATCAGATTTTGCTATACCTGCTGAGCTTCAACATTGTGTGCCATATCCCCCATGTCCATGGGATAAGCAAGAGCATAAAATCGAGGTCGCAAAAATTAAGCCTGTAGTCACAGGTGCGGATGGCACCTATACCTACGGCCTGACGGTATATCAGCGCACGGATAGTCAAAACTCTTATGTCCTTGGCAACAAAGTGATAGAATACATCAACAATCAATCTGCTCTTGATGCGAATATCCGGGGGGAATTCAATTACTACGACAATCGTGAATTGTCACAATATCTTGGTGCAGCAGCATTTGTGATTGATCGCTATCATCGTGGTATAAAGGACCACGAATTCTACTACCTGTTTGACCTGATTAAGTAGATGAAGTTGAGTTGGTAGGGAGTTTTGTGCATCCTGGCCCTCCCACCAGAGAGGGAAACCCACTTAGATTTGTACCATGTTACGCCGCGCCTTAATAGCCCTATGTGTGTTATTCGTTTACTCACCTCATGATGCGCAGGATGATCCCGGTTCAACATTGATCAGCAGAGGTGCAGCAAGTGCCTTTCAGAGCGATTATTATCAGGCTGCGAAGTACTATACCCAGGCAAAGGAATTTTACCTCAGGTCGAAGGACTATCATAAATACATTGATTGTGAATTCTTACTGATTGATTGTCTGCTGAAAAGTTCTAACTATCTCGAATCTGCTCAACGACTTGCCCAACTGAAAGCGTTCGTGCAAACACAGCAGCCATCATTCAGAAAGACATTTATGACAGATACCATGAATGTCAGTCTGGCCTTGTTTGAGATCGAATTTCTCACGAGGACAGGAAATATCGCGCAAAGCATCAATGCATTGCGGAATCTCTATACAGATGTCAAATTACGCAATGACCAGGACCCTTCTGATTATAAGAAGCTGAGACTTATTCAAATTTCAACTCAACTCGCCCTTGCGTATTCGCATCAGGGTGACTGTGATAATTCTAAAACGTTTAGCATGCAGAGCATCGCCGAAATAGCTGAATACCGTCACATCTATCTCAAGGATGGTGCCATACTTCAGCCCTATCTCTTGCTCGCACGATGCTATGCAAACTCCAGAGATACCATACGCGCTAAATACACGTATGACACCATGCTGAAACTGCTCGCAGAAATCAGCACCAAAAAATCTCAAAGGGCATTTGAGCTCTATCTTGAGATCTTCGATTTCTATCTCCAGTCACATCAGCTCGACTCCGCTTACACTTTTCTCACGCGACTCCAAACACTCGACACCATCCATCAACATCGCGCTGAAATCCTGCAGTTGACAGGTGATTACTCTTCAGTCTCAGGTAATATAGAAGGCGCTGAAAAATCATACCTCAATGCACTAGCCGTCATTCTCCGCCTGCAGGGAGAAAAAAGTGAAGCGATCGCTCGCTGTTATCTCTCGCTTGGAGAAATATATCTCCGGGAGCATAAGCCTGACGTCGCGTTGAAATACTTCCATCAGGGAGTATATAGTTTGTCAGATCTATCCGAAGTCCCCGGAGACCTTATAAAAAATCCTCCGCTCTCTTCACTGTACAGCCAACGCACCATGCTCAGGATGCTGAAGCGGAAAGCGGCAGCACTGGATGCACTTTTCGGACAATCCGGCAATCCGGTTTATCACGATGGCGCCTGGCATACAATTCGACTCGCGGTGCGGTTCATGGATGGTCTCCGTTCGGGATACAGTGCTGAGACAGACAAGTCCCTACTCGTAGAAGACAGCTATCCGGTGTTTGAACATGCCATTGCACTTGCGTATGATTTTCATCATCTCTCGGGTGAGATACGCTGGATAGATTCTGCCTTTATATTGATGGAGGAAAGCAAGGCGCTCAATCTTCGCGATGCAGTATTGCATGGTCAGGCGCGCAGGTTCGCCGGAATTCCTGATTCACTCTTGCAGCTTGAGAATACACTGAGACTTGAAATTGCAGGTAAAGAGCGACTGATCAGAGAGTACCGGAATTCATCTTACTATCTGGAAGCTACAGAAGTTGGCTATATGCAAGAACTCGCGGTGAAAAAGGATCAATACCGCCAGCTTATCGCCCGTTATGAAGGCGAGCATCCAAAATACTATGCCCTGAAGCATAAGCCTATTGCAATCGCTATCGCAGAGATCAGGGAATCACTGGTTCCCGGTCAGACGATGCTTGAATATTTCATCGGGGATTCTGCAATTTATCTCCTCAGAATCAATATGACAGGTCAGCAACTCTATCGCATTGCTAAGGATTTCCCTCTTGAAGCATGGGTAAGTGCTTACAGAGGTGCACTCCATGATTTCGCTTCCGGCAAAAGCATGCTATCCCTCACACAGTACGCGCAAGCAGCTCATGATCTGTACCGCAAACTCCTTCCTGAAGATATCGCGGGTGACCATGCGATGTTGATTGTACCCGATGGAGTCCTCGGATATCTTTCGTTCTCAAGTCTGCTCCGTACGTATCCTGAAGATTTATCGGATATCAGAGACTATGACTATTTGCTTTGGCACCATGACATCTCGTATTCCTATTCGGCAAATCTCTACCTTGAATTGCATGCGCTGCATTCGGCATCGTCCGGCAATGCTCTGGTCTGTGCGCCACATTTCGGCGGACTCACAGACATCTCATCGCTGCAACACAATGACCGCGAAGCGAGAAATATCCGGAAACTCACACGAGGTCAACTCCTGTCCGGAGAGGATTGCACGATTCCGGCTTTTTTAAGTCATCTGTCAAATGAACCTTATGGCATCCTCCATCTGGCAACACACGGTTCAGCAAATGATGAATCTGGAGATGCCTCCTATCTTGTCTTTAGTGGCGAACCTGCCAATAGTGCCATACTCTATGCCCGTGATCTCTACAATCTGGATATGCCCTTCAATCTGGTGTATCTCAGTGCTTGTGAAACGGGTACCGGTGAACTCCGTCGTGGTGAAGGAATCATCAGTCTCGCAAGAGCCTTCTTCTATGCTGGCGTGCAAAGTCTCGTCACGACATTGTGGCGCGTTGAGGATAGCAGATCTGCACAACTGTCGGAGGCATTCTATCGTCACCTTCAAAATGGAACCAGGAAGGACAGTGCACTGAGTGCTGCTCAACGCGATTACCTTCATCGCTTGACTCCCGCTGAGAAGGTATATGCTCATCCCGTGTATTGGTCTGCGCTCATCCCTGTAGGTAATATGCAAGCAATTGAGTTCGGTACGCAATCCCGCATTTCAAAATGGTTCAAAGTGCTCTTTATCTGCGTCGGTCTTTTTCTCTTCATACTTGTCATCCTGAGAGTGCAACAGAGGTGATTCAAAATGAGCCTGCAGTGACAGGACTACAAGGAGCTATCATTAACTTTGACACCATAAAAGAGAATACGATGTGTTTCCTCAAATATCTGATTTGCATTGCAGCAAGTCTCATCTATAGTCCTTTCATGAGCGGTCAAACGGTCCTCTTTCCCGGTTTGGAAGGGGAACAGTTGCAGCAGGCATTGCACGATAATTACAGACCTTCTTTCACATTGTCACTCTCACAAGCAAAAGATACCATCTATACTGTCATCGACAACGTACAGGACAGCGTGGAGGGTATTTACTCAGGATATACGTTGTATCTGCCTGACGGCGTCGATGCTTCGCAATGGCTATTCATGAACGGTACTGGTATTAATCTTGAGCATGCCTTTCCACAATCCAAAGGCGCAGATGAAGGGATGCCCGGTCATAGTGATATGCATCACCTGTATCCCTCGCGTGTGGCAGTCAACGAGGCACGAGCGAGTTTTCCCTTTGAGGATATTCCTGATAATCTCACATCCATATGGTTCAGGAAAGATATCAGCATGCAGAGTATTCCTACGACAGATATTGATGCCTATAGTGAATCCATCAATGATGCCTTCGAGCCTCGTGAATCGGTAAAGGGGAATATTGCCCGATCGGTTTTCTATTTCTACACGATGTACCAGGAAGATGCGAACGCTGCAGATCCGGACTTCTTTGCAAATCAAAGACAAACCTTATGTCAATGGCATCTCGATGATCCAATAGATGATGCAGAGCTCGCAAGAAGTGATATGATTGCACACTACCAGGAAAGCAAAGAAAATCCTTTCATTCTGGACTGTACGGCAGCCTTGAGAGCGTGGTGTCCGGAATACAAAGGATGCACCACTTCAATCACTTCTCTGAGCGCGGATAATGATCCATTCCTAATCTCTTCATATGCGTTAGATGGACAAATCGTGTTGCGTTTTGAGAGTGAAAAGTCACAGAATGTGACAGTCTCTGTGTACGATCTTGCCGGCCGCAAGATGTCTTCGTTACACATACCAGTGATGGAAGGAACGTCCGAGTATTCTTTGCAGAAATTGCTTATACCAGGAATCTATGCGATATCCTGCATCGGGAGTTCCCGAACTTCTACGGTGTATACGACAAGATGTGTAGTGCGATAAGAACGGTAGAATTGCAGAATTGAGGAATGGTGGTGGTTTACTTCTTTCAGCCCCTTCAGGGGCTGTACATTAATTACAATGTCCGCAAAGGGCTGCCCGTTGCTATTCGTATTACGCCCTTTCAGGACTGTCTGGACGCATTGATATTGTTCTACGTTTGAGACTGTTCTTCATTTGAATTTGCACTTGAACTTGCGCTTGTGTTTGCGTCCCGACGCTCTCTCTGCTTTGTAGAGATCGGTACGGGATGTCGCTTGGCTCCATTTGTGTTTGCGATTCCCTATCCTGCCATACTCATATTCACCTGCTTTTCGAGGTCGGTGATGAGTGCACGAAACTTGGGATCCGTCTCCATCAGGTTGTTGACTGAGCGGCAGGCATAGATGACGGTGCTGTGATCACGACCCCCAAAGGCATTGCCGATTGCTTTAAGTGGTTCTTTTGCCAGTTTTTTGCAGAGGTACATGGCAGTTTGTCTTGCGGTCACCACTTCACGTTTGCGCGTTTGTGAGCGCAAGCGATCCACATCCATGGAAAAATACTCTGCAACGATATTGTTGATCTTATCGATCGTGATCTCCGAAGATGGATTGATCATGAAATCATGAATGACCTCTTGTGCAAGACGGATATCGACATGTCTTCCAGTCAGTGATGTCCTTGCCACCAATCCGGCCACAACACCTTCGAGTTCGCGGATATTGCCACTGATATTGAAGCACACATAATCGACAACATCTCTTGGTACACCAAGACCTACTTCTTCCAGTTTTGCTTCAAGGATGGCAACCCTGGTCTCAAAGTCAGGAGCAGAGAGATCAGCAGAGAGTCCCCATTTGAAGCGGGAGATCAGACGTTCCGACATCCCCGCCAATTCCTTAGGGGGTCGATCGCTGGTCACCACGATTTGTTTTCCGGCCTGGTGCAGTTGATTGAAGACATGAAAGAAGATCTCCTGTGTCTTGTCACGATTTGCCAGAAACTGGATATCATCTGCGATCAATACGTCAATCTGCTGATACCAATTGACAAAATCACCGGCAGCATTGGTCCTGATGGCATGAATGATCTGGTTTGTAAACTGTTCGGTGGTCACATAGAGCACGATCAGATCCGGTTTGGAAGCGATGATCGCATTGCCTACCGCCTGAGCGAGATGGGTTTTGCCAAGACCGACATTGCCAAAAATGACGAGAGGATTGAAAGCCGTACCGCCAGGCTTTTGCGAAACCGCTTCTGCTGCAGCACGTGCGAGCCTGTTGCAATCGCCCTCGATATAGTTATTCAGAAGATATCGCGAACTGAGATGAGATTCAATCTGCGGTTTACGAATGCCTGGGATGACAAACGGATTCCTGATTTCTGTTTTCACAAAATCAGGGGTTACCGGATTTTCCGTTTGAGATTTATTTGCACCGTTCGCCTGTGGAACACTGCTTGGGTTACGTGTTTCACGATCCAGTCTGATTTGATATTCAAGTCTGGCTTTATCTCCGAGTTCTTTCCTGATTGCCTTTTTCAGGATCAAAGCGTAATGTTCTTCCAGCCATTCGTAAAAAAATTGATTCGGTACCTGTATTGTAAGCACAGTATCATCAAGTCTTACCGGCTTGACAGGCTCGAACCATGTCTTGAAACTTTGTTCATTGACATTGCTCCTGATGATTTCGAGGCAGTTGTTCCAGATAGTAGCGTAGTCCTTCACCATGCCTGTTGCACGATATTTTACAATTGATCACAAAACCAGATTAGTCTAAAGAATACTCGTATCCGAAGGGGCCGAGGGCATCGCTACAGTGTTGGCGGGGTGTCCTTTCATCCTTTTTTCGTAGTTGTTGAGTAGTCCTATATTCCCTTTGCGAGAGAGCACAAAGGTGAAAAACTTTTTGTAATGTGATCCATCAATCAAAAGATATTTCATCCTTTCGGTCATTAATTTTTAATTCGTCGCCTGTCAGGAGCGTGTAATAAACATATACACTTTTTGCGACTATGTAATACGCATGCAATTCCCGATTCCTGCCTGCCCCTGCCATAGGCATCCCTTTGGGCAGGCAAGGTTTAATTCTCAATTCCGTGGTATTGGTAGACGAAATGGCAATGAAATAGTCAATACCAATTGAAAATCACTTCACCCAGAGGTTGTTGCAACTCACGCATCTGTGTTTGCAGTTGCGCTCGAAAGTCATGTCGATTCTGCCAAGTCTGACGCCAGCCCATCCGACCTGGTTGATCAATACTGGCCGGCCAACAGCATTCTCGTGAAGTTCAGGTCGTTCCAGAAACGTATGTGTATGTCCTCCCAAAATCAGATCAATATCAGAGGACGATTTTGCCAGCACGGTATCTGAGACTTTGTCATCCTGGTATTTATGCCCAAGATGTGAAAGACAGATCACAAAATCACATTTCTCATCATGCCTGAGGATAGCCGCAGTCTTATTTGCTGATACCACCGGATCAAGATACTGGGTCTCACCATACATTGAGTCAGGCACAAGGCCATTCAGTTCGATGCCCACACCGAGCACCCCTATTCTGATATTATCTCGCATAAATGTACTGTATGGTATTGTATGGCCATGTAGGATGGTACTACTGAAATCGTAATTGCAAATGACGAATGGAAATGTTGCCAGGGGCATTTGTTTTAACAAGCCATCCATTCCGCCATCAAAATCATGATTGCCAATCGTCGTAGCGTCATACTGCATCTCGGACATTACCCTGATTTCAACTTCTCCACCGAACATATTGAAGTAAGGCGTCCCCTGGAAAATATCTCCTGAATCGAAGAGCAGGACATTGGGTGTTTCCACACGCACGGCATCAATCAACGCTGCTCGCCGGGCCGCGCCCCCCATACCCTGCAAGCGCGAGCCATCCATTGGAAAAGGTTCTATGCGGCTATGTACATCATTCGTATGGAGAATGGTCAGATGCTGCAACTCCGGTTTTGCAAAAACGTCCAGGGGCAACGCCCCGGTACTGAGCAGCGCACCTGTTGCAGAGAACTGATGAAGAAAGCGACGACGTTTCATGGGCGTGATTTCATCGTTTAATACTTATTTAGTCATTTCCACCTGCCAACCGAATTCTTCCATCCTTTATAACAACAATGCTGTCTCCTGAAGCGGTAATATTTCGTGTATTTGTAATCAATGCGTCGCGTATCAGATAACTCAGTGTCTGTCGCGGCAGTTCACGAAGGTAGTGACGCTCATCTCCTCCGTTTGCAATATAGTCAGGCATCACCACTTTGTAAATACGCTGCGTATCCAGTGGGATATTACTGATTGTAATGTCAGTCGCCAGACTGTCTGTAATTGTAAACCGGAGGTCTTTACTTATGGGCCATCCCCCATTGTAGGCCATGTCATCCAGAAATACCTTGAGTATGCTTCCTTTGAGCTGCATGATGACCATGACATTGTCAAAAGGCATGACTTCATAAATTCTGCCCAGTGTAACCGGACCCATTGGCAAAGTAGTGATCCTGATGCCTCCATAATTATTGACGGCAAAATCCACTTGTGTGCCTGAATATCTCTCTGCTTCAGACTTCATGACATCCGCTACCCAATTGTTGAGTGTACCTTCCGGTCGTTCCCTCAGGAGAGGCTGTGTACAATACCCAACCACCTCATTCATTTCCCTCCAGAGCTCTTCGCTGAATGGTGTGATCATCGTCAACACAGAGCTATCTACGACATTCGATTCGACACGATAGTATTGGGGTTCCGCCTTGCTCCAATGCATCACTTTGCTGCATCCTGCCAGGAGGAGAAGGAGGATGAGACTAAAGCAGCAGGCTAACTTCCTTTTTAACGGCAGTCTTTGCGGTTTCAATTGGATCTTTTTTTTGAGATTCAATAAACAAGATGAGTTGTTGTGAAAACTCCTCTGCAGATGCTTTCGGTGATACTCTCGTGCTCACATGCGTCACAATTTCGATCATTTGATTTTTCGCGAGTTTGACGATTTGCCACAACTTGTCTGAGACATAGAGTTGTTGTGAAAGGTTGTACTCAAACTCCTGTTGGATCGCCACCACGAGTGCAGATTTCAAATCCTTGGCGGACATTTCGCTTGACTGAATTCGCAAAATAAGATTCGGGAGTGACACGCGCTCACAGAAGAGCATCAGACGTTCGTAAGCCTGGAGCTTTAAGGGTCGTGATATTTGTGCATTGGCATCGCGGTTTTCAAGCATCCGCAGCTTCAATTGGTTGTCGAAGTATGCTTTCATCAAAATATAGACGATACCGAAGACAATCAAGGTCGGGACAATGACAAGGATGATGGTCCAATAGCTGATATCCAGGTAATGCGTGTTCATTGGCTGCAAGATAGTGTGAGATGGTGAGACGGTGAGAAAGCGAGAAAGTGAGAAAGTGTCCAAAGGACTCCTTGGGAGAGAAGGTGAGAGGAGAGTCAAACTCAAGTGCAAGTGCAAGTGCAAATAATAGGGTGGAATGGCAGAAAAGATCACAGGCCTCTCGAGGTCGAGTCCAGTAAGACGCTCGTAACAGTATCAAGGAACGATCCGAAATCCCTGCCTGCCCCAAAGGGATGCCTATGGCGCGGAAGGCAGACGAAATCACTATGGACCCTCCACCTGGATTTTGGCAAACAGCGACAGCCGGATATCGACATGAACCTTCTTCATATTACCGCGTTCTTGAGTCAAACATTATCTTTGCGACATATGGTCACGACAGAGGAACAACAGGTTGTATCAGCTCCGATATCGATCACTGCAGGAGCGCTCACACAGCTCAGAAGGCTGATGCAGGAACAAAATATCCCTGAAGGGTATGGTCTGCGTGTGGGTGTGAAAGGTGGTGGATGTTCAGGCTTCTCCTATCTCCTCGGATTCGATATGCAGAAGGAGAAAGACCAGGTATTTGAGGTCAATGGACTGCCTGTCTTTATTGAGAAAACGCATGCGATGTACCTGATCGGCATGGCGATCGACTGGCACGAGGGCCTGAATAATCGTGGTTTTGTCTTCGAGAACCCCAATGCGACAGGGACGTGTGGCTGCGGGAGTTCATTTTCGGCCTGATATATTAAGTCATACCTTAGTCCGTCCCCAACGATTTACCACGCAGGCTCTGTCTTCACAAGAAACAAGGCTGTGTTCCGTATTGTCTTCGTCGCAATTATAGTGCTTTGTTGTGAACAAGCTATGGCAATTGATTGCCTTTACCGGGCTACCTTTTGTGAAGCAATTACAGCAGAGGATGGTTCAATCCACTCCTCTATTCTCATTGTTCATGGCAAAGTGATGAAGAAGACAAGAGTATATCTCAAGGTCGAAGTCATCGATATCCTGCATAGTTCATTGAGTACAGAAAATCTGGTCATCCATGAAGACAATAGCATCTTTGGTCAACAATACACCGAGAGTATATCCAACTATCAAGTGGGTTTCACTTACATCTTTGCAGTAGCTCTTAACGGATCGGGTGAATATAATTTGCTGACATGTGGTGTGACGGGATTGTCAGTAGAGAACCAGGAAATCATCGGGCCTATTGCTCCTGGTATCGAAAGGATGGATTATCAGACTTTCGCTGGTATCACTGGATGCGGAGGTCTCGGTTTCGCACTCACATCCTTTCATGTTCAGCCGACGTTAACTCATGGGGAAATTTTTGTCATAAGCCTGAATGATGAAACGGACGTAAACATCACAATGTATGATATGGTAGGTCGCATATTGTTTCGGGAGAATGTTGATATCGTCAGAGGTGAGCCTTTGAGTATATCGACAAATTCTTTCCCGTCAGGATGTTATACATTGGTTTGTGTGACAGGGGGCTATCAAAAAACAACTCGCATTATCCTGACATAATTACATATGCAGTTTCCTGATTCATTTGAAATATGAAAACTCTACTCATGCGCAATGTTCTGATATCATTCATCATCCTCCTCGTAACGCATATTCATGGGCTCTCATGTTCGTGCGTTTACATCCCTACATTTTGTGAAACGATTACATACGGTAATGGCAGTATTGACACGAACTATCTGATCATCCATGCCAGGGTCGAAAGCAAATCCAATACGGAGATGAAAGTCAGAGTTCTTACCGTTCTCTTTGGAACACCCAATGGAAGTGTATTGACAATCCCACAAGGCTATGGCGCTGATTGCCGGGAGAGTATTGATGGATTTGATCAAAATTCGGAATACATCTTTGCACTACGCGGGAGATCTGAAGAAGGGTATCATCTGTCTATCTGTGGAGTCAACTATCTGAATATATCAGGCGATGAAATCATAGGAGACATCGCGCCAGGTATCAAACGTATCAGGATTGCAGACTTTCCAACTGTCGAAAACTGCGGAGGCCTTGGATCAATCCTGTCTTTTATTGATGTCATCCCTACACTCACTTCCGGAGATGTAGTAGTGTCAACGACAAAAGATATTGAGGAGATCAACATTGCGATGTATGATATGGTGGGGCGTCTTGTTTACAGATCAACGAATGATGTTCTCCTGGAATCTGAACCCCTGATCATACCCGGAAGCCACTTTCCTGCCGGCTGCTATGCTATCGTGACGAACTCTGCCGGTGTTCGGCGGATATTTCGGGTTGTGATTATTCCGTAATAGTTCGCCTTTCGCTGTTAGCCTGATTATGTTTGAGTTTTATTCTTCGCTCTTCAGATGTTTCACTACTTTTCAGATGGGATTGTTGTGAGTTCTTCGAACCCATGTCGCTTTTGCTGGCATCAGTACTTTCCTTTTTGCTTTCTTGAGTCCCGACACTCTCTCTACTTTGTAGAGATCGGTACGGGATGTCGCTTCGCTCCATTTGTGTCCCGACGCTCTCTCTACTTTGTAGAGATCGGTACGGGATGTCGCTTTGCTCCATTTGCGTCCCGACGCTCTCTCTACTTTGTAGAGATCGGTACGGGATGTCGTTTGGCTCCATTTGAGTTTGTTCATGCCCTATGCTTCATTCCCCTATATTTGCCCGCTCAAAATCAAAGACATACTATGAAATTTGATCTCATCGTCATCGGTAGCGGTCCTGGTGGATATGTTGCTGCGATCCGTGCTGCGCAACTCGGTATGCACGTCGGCATCATAGAACGTGAATCACTGGGTGGCATCTGCCTGAATTGGGGTTGTATCCCCACCAAGGCACTTTTGAAAAGTGCGCAGGTCTTCGAGTATATCAAACATGCCGATACCTATGGCATTTCCGTTGGAAATTCCAAAGCAGACCTTGCAGCAATGGTGAAACGTTCACGTGATGTCGCAGACGGGATGAGTAAGGGTGTCCAGTTCCTGATGAAGAAAAACAAAATCACCGTGCTGAATGGAATCGGCAGGATTCTTCGTGGTAAGAAAGTAGAAGTGACAGACAGTGCAGGGAAGAAAGAAACACACGATGCCAGCCACGTCATCATTGCCACCGGTGCGCGCGCGAAAGAACTCCCGAACCTGAAGATCGATGGTGAAAAAATCATCGATTACCGCAAAGCAATGATATTAGATTATTTACCCAAAAAGATGATTATAGTTGGTGGAGGCGCGATCGGTGTTGAATTCGCGTACTTCTATCATACCCTGGGCACTGAAGTCACCGTTGTAGAGTTTCTTGAACAGGGACTTGTGCCAAGAGAAGATGCCGATATCTCCAAAGAGCTCGCAAGATCTTTCAAGAAAGCAGGGATGAAAGTGATGGCTGGGACAAGTGTAGAAAAAGTGGAAGCGAAAGGAAATCACTGCAACGTGACAGTAAAGGATCAGAAAACGAATAAAGAAGAAGTAGTCGAATGTGACGTTGTGCTTTCTGCTGTCGGAGTCACCGCAAATATTGAAGATATCGGTCTGGAAGCTCTCGGCATTAAGACGGATCACAACCTGATCGTCGTAGATCAATACTATCAGACGAATGTTCCAGGCATCTATGCGATCGGTGACATCATTCCCGGTCCTGCGCTCGCACATGTCGCCAGTGCGGAAGGTATCCTCTGTGTCGAGAAAATCGCCGGTCAACATGTTGAACCACTGAATTACAACAATCTTCCTTCCTGTACCTATTGCTCGCCTGAAGTGGCATCCGTTGGATATACAGAAGCCGAAGCAAAAGAAAAGGGCTATGAGATCAAGGTGGGCAAGTTTCCCTATTCAGCATCAGGTAAGGCAAAAGCAGCAGGAGCTCCAGAGGGCTTTGTAAAACTCATCTTTGACGCGAAATATGGCGAGTTTCTCGGCGCGCATATGATCGGCTATAATGTCACAGAACT
Source organism: Saprospiraceae bacterium (assembly GCA_035292505.1). Taxonomy (GTDB): domain Bacteria; phylum Bacteroidota; class Bacteroidia; order Chitinophagales; family Saprospiraceae; genus DATDQA01. The sequence goes on from DATDQA010000240.1 coordinate 19,525, forward strand.
CATTGCAGAGGTTGTCGTCGCACGTAAACTGGAAACTACGGGGCACGACATCATCAAGTCAGTGCATCCACATCCAACGATGAGTGAAGCTGTCATGGAGGCTGCAGCTGCGGCGTATGGGGAGGTGATACATCTATAGGTGATGAATGATGAATGATGAGTGATGAGTGATAGCGGTACTTTTTATTTTCATTCAGGATCTTGTTCTAGGGATATATATCACCAGTTTTGACAGCCCAAAAGTCAACGAGCCATATCCCGTCATGATGTGGAACAACGAACTCTGGTAAAAGCTGTGTTCCTACCGGAGGAGGTTCTATTGTCGTTTTGAGAAAGAAATTCAACGTTTCAGTCTTTGGCCATTCCTGGTAGAGCCCGAGTATAAGTTTACGTATTTCAATCAAATCGAGTGCTGACACCGATTCGGAATTATTCGCATCGGCAGCCACTTGCTGTAATACATTCGTAAAAGGTTTTATACCCAGCAGATGCCTTGCAATCCTGACTAAATCTAACGCCGAAACACCATCCCTTGCATCGGCTTCCCCGCTCACGCTAAGATGAATTGAGTCATCCTTGCACAATAAGGAGGGGGCCACATTTAGATTAAATGATCCATTATTGACATCAACGTCAAAATTGAGTTGCGGGCATTCCTCGAATTTCATATGTAATACCAAAGGTATGTCCACAAGATTCCCGTTTGGCCAAAACACCTGACCGGAAATGTTTTGAGCCGTGGAGTATGCGTAACATCCAAGGTAGAGGAGTGTGATGATATATTTCATAGGATAGGATTTTTCAATACTGCCATTTGCCAAGTTACAAAAACCTTATCCAAGTGCCTTATTCCAATGATCAATGGTGAACGGCAAAATGCAGGAAAATGAACTAACCTCGAACAGTCCACCGCATCCCCCTGACCCCCTGAAGGGGGAACCGCCACCCGCACATTTAAAAGCAGCGTGGACCTCCCCTTCAGGGGATTGAGGGGTGAGCAGAGGCCAGCATCTTTAACGAGCTGAACTTAAGACCGGCATTTTAGTCATACACCTATGATCAATCGCATCGCCCGGATTCCCGATATTGCGTCATAGAATTGATCCAGGAAAGAAATGAATCTTCTGTAGTGCGTCCAAGTCTCAAGCTGATCGAATGTCCGCGCGATGCAATGCAAGGCATGCATACCTTCATCCCTACCGAAGTAAAGGCCCGCTATATCAATCAACTGCTGAAGGTCGGCTTCGATACCATTGACTTCGGAAGTTTTGTATCACCAAAAGCAATACCGCAAATGCGCGATACTGCAGAAGTTCTTGGCAAATTAAATCTGGACGGATCTAAAAGTAAGTTACTCGCGATTGTTGCAAACAAACGCGGGGCAGATGACGCTGCACAATTCGAAGAGATCACATATCTCGGTTATCCGTTCTCTATTTCGGAGACATTTCAACTTCGCAATACCAATGCCACTATTTCTGAGTCACTTGATCGCGTCAAAGACATTCAGGAGGTCTGCGTCAAATTCAATAAGAAGCTCGTCATTTATATTTCCATGGGCTTTGGCAATCCCTATGGCGATCCGTGGAATGTAGAGATCGCACAGAAATGGGTGGATGAACTTGCACATCTGGGTATCCGGATTCTGGCATTGTCTGATACAATTGGCGTCTCTAATCCGGAAAGTATCACTTATCTTTTTTCGAACCTGATTCCACCCTACCCCGACGTCGAATTTGGAGCGCATCTGCATACCACACCGAACACCTGGCGCGAAAAAATCGAAGCTGCATATCAAAGTGGTTGTAGACGCTATGATGCTGCGATCAAAGGCTATGGCGGATGTCCGATGGCAAAAGATGAACTAACGGGCAATATGCCGACAGAAAACCTGGTGTCTTATTTTGACGATACCGGAGAAATTTTAAAACTTGACATGACTGCTTTTCGGCACGCGATTGGTATGGTATCCGAAGTCTTCCCCGCGAACTAGCTTGTTACCTTCACGGCATGTATCGCATGAGCGCCATTCTCATCCTGGGATTCCTCTTATTCCTCTTTGGATTTATCGCACTTGTCCTGATGCTTGTAGGACTTCAGTTGAGTTTTCTTGCGTTTATTGACAGTTGGGGTCGGACAGTCGGACTTGTGATCCGGCTTCTGATGGTCTTTGGTGGCGTAGTGGTTGTGTTCCTGGCTCGGTCGAAATTTGAGAAATAATGAAACCTCAGGATTTCCAGATTACTGAATGAGAGCCTGTTGAATATTTACTATTGTCTAACCTGTCGTATTTCGCTTAAATACTTTTTAGCGCATCGCCTTCCCTTCATTCTCTTTTTTCACCGAATGTTTTTCTCGTAGTCTTCACACACGGTGTATGACAAATTGCACAGGATTAACGCCCCAACTCGCCAGACGCTCGCAGCCTCCCCTCTTTAATAGGGCACGATAGAGTGGAATTTGTCATACACCCCTTCACACATCTCAGTACCTCATATATCTTTGTTTCCATATTTTTCCTCCATGAAATTCCTCTCTTTTCTTTTGCTCTGTGGATTGCGTACTCTGTCATATGCTCAACCTGGGATCACCGCCATAGAGATTGATAGTAGCTATGATACCCTCATCACACATACACGTCAACTCGTTCAGCGTGAATGCACAAAGCAGAACTATCCCGGTCTTGCGATTGCGGTGTGGCAACAAGGCGAATTGATCTGGTCTGAAGGCTTTGGATATGCAAATGTCTCTGACAGCGTGAAAGTGGACCCAGCCAATTCATTGTTCCGTATTGGCAGCATCTCTAAGACACTTACGGCTGCAGGGCTTGCCAAACTCGTCGAGCGAGGTGCCTTTGACCTCGATGCACCGGTGCAAAAGTATGTTCCTGATTTCCCATTAAAAAAATGGCCGGTCACAACAAGACAAGTCGCGCATCATGTCGCCGGTATCAGACATTACAATGGCCTGGAATTTTTTAGCAACACCAATTATTCTTCCGTCCGTGACGCTCTCGAAGTCTTCATGCATGATACTTTACTTTTCATGCCGGGAGAAAAATATTCTTATAGTAGCTATGGCTGGAATCTCGTAAGTGCTGCGATGGAAGCGGCGTCAGGAAAGAACTTTCTTGAATACATGCAGGCGGAGGTTTTCATTCCTGCCCATATGAAGAATACATACCCCGATGACATCAAAATGCCGTATTTGCCACGGGTTTCTTTCTACAATCTCTTATCAGACAGCAATGTCGTTGCACCACAAGTAGATAATAGTATTAAATGGGCAGGAGGAGGCTTTTTAAGCACTGCCGAAGATCTTGTTCATTTCGGTGAAGCCATCCTGGATCATGACCTTATCCATGAAGAGACAACCAGGTTATTTTGGACCACTGCTTCATTACCAAATGGCAATTCTACTAATTACGGTCTCGGTTGGGCAACAAATGAGGATAAGCGAGGACGTCAATGGGTAGGCCATAGCGGAGGATCTGTAGGTGGCTCATCTATGTTTCTCGTGTATCCTGAACAGAGACTTATCGTCGTGACACTCGTCAATCGCTCTCAGGCACGGGCGCAGGATCTGGCGTTCACGATTGCTGATCAATTCCTGAACTGACAAGAGTTGTTGAACATCATGTGTTGAAAGAATAGTTTTCTAAGTGGCTGCTAAGTTGTTTCTAAGTAGCTGCTAAGTGGCTGCTAAGTAGCTGCTAAGTGGCTGCTAAGTGGCTGCTAAGTCGTTTCTGGAGTTGCCCTTGAACTTGCACTTTGCCTGAGTCCCGACACTCTCTCTACTTTGTAGAGATCGGTACGGGATGTCGCTACGCTCCATTTGAGTTTGAGTTTCTCGCTTTCTCCCTACTATTGCATCTTCTACAACTCTCACGATAATGCCTCTGACGCCTTTCATAGAAGAAATACACCAACAGCTTCACGCATATGCCTCGCGCAATCTGAAGATGTTCTGTACGTCATCCTTTCAGACGCATAGCATTCCATTGCTCCATATGATTTCGACGTCGGGCCTGGATATCCCGATCTATTTCCTCCATACAGGCTTTCATTTTCCGGAGACTCTTGTATTTCGTAATGAGATTACACAACAATTAGATTTGAATTTGATCAATATTTCCTCACCGGTCAGTAAAGTCAACCAAAAAGATGCGCAGGGAAAATTCCTTTACACTTCTGATCCTGATCGCTGTTGCTATCTGAACAAGGTACTGCCGCTTGAACCCGTGCTTCAATCGCATGATGTATGGATCAACGGCGTGCGTCGTGAGCAAACGGGGTTTCGCGAAAATCTGCAAACAGAGGAGAAGGGAGCATTTGATACAATCCGCTATCACCCTGTATTGAATTGGACGTCTAAAATGATCTGGGATTATCGCAAACAATACAATCTTGCCGAGCATCCGCTGGATGCGAAAGGATATCTTTCGATCGGATGTGTTCCCTGTACGCGTAAGTTTGACGCAACGCTTGGAGAACGCAGTGGAAGATGGGCGGGATTAACCAAAGAAGAATGTGGGATCCACACGGAGTTTGTGGCGAAGTAGGACAGAATTGCGAATAACAGAATTACGAATCAAGAATTAACAATCAAGAATTGAAAATTCTCATCACCGGCGGCGCCGGATATATCGGATACAGTCTCGTCAAGCAGTTCCTCGAAGATGTGGATCGCTTGCATTCGATTGCGATCTATGACAATCTCTCAAGGAAGAACTACGCCTTCTTTACCGAAGCGCAGTTTGATCATAAACCGATTCGTTTCATTCATGGTGACATCCTGGATGGGCGCACGTTGCAGAAAGCTCTTGAAGATATTGACTGTGTAGTCCATCTGGCTGCGAAAGTCACTACACCCTATGCAGATGCCGAAGCGCATGCGTTTGACCAGGTCAATCACTGGGGTACTGCACAACTTGCAACTGCTCTGGAAGCAACGCCTTCTGTGCGCAAGGTGATTTATCTCAGCAGTATTTCTGTGTATGGGAGTTCTGATGTGATCCTCGATGAATCGACAGAACCAAATCCGCGCTCTTTTTATGGTATCTCAAAACTCGATGGTGAAAAGCAACTACAATTACTTGCTCAGGATCGTGACATCTATGTGCTCCGCTCCGGAAACGTCTACGGTTATAATCCGTCATACAGAATCGATGCTGTGATCAATCGCTTTATGTTCAATGCCAACTTCATGGGCCGTATTCAGATCAACGGCAGTGGTGAACAATACCGTGCCTTTATCCATGTCGATAAAATCGCAAAAGCTGTTCTTGGTGCAGTCGACGGACTGCTTTCTCCCGGCATCTACAATGTCGTCGAGCACAATTATTCTATCAATGAAGTCACGGATGCCATCAAAGCGCTCTATTCAAATCTCGAATCCATTCATGTAAACTACAACATCCGCATGCGCGATGTACGTGTGTCACTACCGTGTAAGATCTGGTCGCATGTTCCGCTACCAGATGTTTCGTTTACGCGAGAGCTGGAGGATTTTAAGCAGCATTTTTCTTTTTAAGCTGGTAAGTAGCTGTTAAGTTGCTTGTAAGTTGCTAGTAAGTGGCTGTTAAGTGGCTTGGTTTAGACACTAGATCAGCCTTGCGCTTGCACTTGCACTTGAATTTGTGTTTGTGTTTGCTTTCTTCCCCTTTGACTTTATTATTTGTCATTTTATATTTTGACTTCTTGGGGCTCTGAGTCTTACTTAAATTTTACAATCATAGCTCCTCCATGCCCCTCTTCCTCTATAGTCCTGATCTCTGAAAATTCTTTCAACACAGTCAACACATCCGAACGTAAAACTCCCTCCCCTTTCCCATGGATAATGGTCACCTGACTTTTGTGATGATGGATGGCTGCGGAGAGGAAATCTTTTAGCCGTGAGCGCTGATGTGCGAGGATGAGTGCGGGTTCGGCGTCAATGAGTTTAGGATTCAGTTCTTCGATATGCAGATCGATGGTGTCCGGAAAGTCAAATGGGTTCTTAGGTATGGGTTTTGTGTGTACACCTAGTGCTTCCAGGTCAAAATCGTCCTCTTCCTCTGGTAGTAGTGTCAGATCAGACAAAGGAAAGAGTTTCTTTTCATTATTCACTTTCACGATTGCCTGATCAGCTTGCTCTCCCTCGAAGATGCCTTCCTGCTGTAGAGAAGTTATCCAAACACGGTCGCCGATCCAGTAGTCATGCATTGTGGCAAGCTACTCAAGAACGACGATTTTTTCAACGAACTTCTCACTTTGAGTACTGATCGTCAACACATATACGCCTGTGGGTAGATTGAGTTGATTTAGGGACTCTGTGATACGACCCGATAAAAGAAGCTGTGCTGACACGCTCTGCACGTCATACTTAGAACCAATCAAGTTGGATGGCACATCGAAATAAAAGTAACCGGTAGTTGGATTCGGATAGATTGAGATATGTTTAGGTGCCACATTGGTAACAGCGGTTGCATTTTCATCGAGAAAAATGAACTGAATTGTGTTTGCGCCCATGGGGATTTCTGTGCCATCAGCGAGAATTCCGAGAATATTGGCGATACAAAGTACCGTTGTATCATGTTTGCCTATAACAAGATCCTGTGACCGAATGGACATCAAAAAACTTGCAAGTGGTGCATCCTGAAAAAAAACTTCATTAAGACTATCGACGCGTGTCACAGCATATGCATAAGTACCTGGCTTTTCTATGGCAAAATCAACGCTCACGTCTTCATCAAATGCCGGCTGTGTCAAATTGATAAATATCGGTCCATCAAAGAAATGGGTATCATAAACAATTGTAAAAGCAAGTCCATGCAGTGAATCCACAACCTGTGCATTGAGCCTGATGAAAACTCCTGATTCAAAACCACTTGGATGATAACTCGCGAAACCACCTTCAACAATAATCTCATCTCCTTCTTCACATCGAAGTTCTTTTTGAAAGCCATCGTGTGTAAAATCATAGTGCGTTCTGAGAATACCAATATCGCTTGACATGTCGACAATGCCATTCCCATTCATATCTGCATGCTTCATATTCAACCCGCCAGGCAAAGAACTATTCCACAATGCAGCTTTGTGCGGTGCCCAGGAAAGAGGTGCACTTCGCCTGGGTCCGGTCATACCATCCGCGAATCCAAGCTGCAGGACGTCTATATTGTTGGCTATGCCATCATGATTTGCATCACCTGGCCAGACACAATCGTCGGTACATGGTACGATCGACTTCTCACAATCAGTGAAGCCTGATGCAAATTGTTCCTTGAGATAGGGCAGCTCCTCATACATCAGTTCCAAATTCCCGGAGTGACTCAAAGTCGTATCAAGATGCAATGTAAAGGCCATAGAGATATTGGTAATTTGTCCTGGCTCAAGCCGGCCAAGTTTTGTGGAGGAAACCGTTCTGAAATCACCATGACCAGCATCCACATTCAGCATCGACCAAGAGGTACTGTCATTCGGATTTCCGGGATAAGCAAATGGTGTAGCCACTTGTCCTGGATCAGTGCTATATCCTGTCCCTCCGATGGTCAGAGGTGCTCCACTTATCCAGGAACCAGTCATCACACGGTAGAACTCCAGTGGCGCTCCTGATTGAGGATCAGTCATCACGTGTGGCCAGGAGCCAAGACTACTATTCGCATAATACATAAATGAGGACATTTCCTTGTTGAGGAAACTCAATGAGAATACTCCTGGTCCCTGATCAAAGTCTTTCTGATCGCAATACACATCGTTTGATCCAACCAAACCATCATGATTGTAGACAAAGACTGAATGATGTTCAGGTGTACAACCGATATAATCGTCAATGCCACATTCACCAAGTTCAGGATCCATCCACAAAGCAAAATATGCAGAATCAAGTGCGTTAGAATTCTTATAGACAATTTGGAAATCAACAAAAAGTGTTCGATTCAATATACTGTTCTCTTCACAATAGAATGCGTAGCACGTTTGCTGAATCTCAACATACAATGGATCTCCTTGCGCGCCAGTGTGCACTTTGAAGTCGTTGAATACGTGCCATGTTATTTGATCAGGAATTGCGAGAGGATTAAATTCACGAGGTAATGGATATTCACCCTGATCAGGCTCATACTGTGCATTATTGTTTTTATCAAAAAATGGAGCGTATTCATCGGGGGTATCAGGAAGATGAAATCCATTAATTGGCTCAAAGAAAATATTGCCTGCACCTGGCCATCCAAAAATTGTGCGTTGTGGGTTATTGACCTGACCATGCTCCTCATAGTCCTGGATATGCAACAAGATTTCGTAGCGCGTTACGCTCCAGATCGTGTCCCATTCCGCACAATTGTCAGTATACTGACCAGCGCCTGGTATTAATGGCCCCGGTAAATAATCGGCATGACCGGTAGTACCATACAATTCAGTAGCGATTTTGAGTTTTCCGTTTTCATCATATCCTCCAATCCAGACGCCTGCAGCACCAACAGCCAGCACGCTATGTGAACCTGTGTATGGTACCTGGAGACCCATTTGATCCATGCTATAGAACATATTCCCCCGGGTATTGATGACGGTACGGATATCATTCGCATGAAAGATCTGAGTACCTGTAGCATTAAAGTTATTGCACTGCGCTGCAAGAAATGAGAAATGAAGGGATAGGAAAAAGAGAATAACTACTTGTTTCATGGATGAGAGTTTATTCCATCACAAAGTAGCTCACAAGACATCAACAATTATGACAAGTAGCAGTCAAAATGTGCTTTTTCTGTGTTTGCTGAAGTACAAACAATGCCCCCCTCGTATGGTCACATGCATTATTGATTCAAAATGACAATCTTTTCTAGCACAATCTCACTTTCAGAGAAGATCGCCAGCGCATACAGACCTGGCGGCAGCGTGACATTAGTCGTAGGTCGATTCAGTAATCCATCGGCCACTTGTTCACCTTGCATTGTAAAGACACTGAAAGAAGAACTACCATGCGGTTCTTGCAATACAATTTGAATTTCTCCGGAAGAAGGATTCGGATAGACAGAGATATGTTGTGACTTTATATCCGAAACAGCAGTTGCATTTCCGTCAAGGAAGATGAACTCAGCCTTACTAGCTCCCATGGGAATTTCTGTCCCGTCCGCGAGAATCCCTATGATGTCGGCGATGCAAAGTGTTGTTGTGTCATTCCCATCCATCTGAAATTCCATCTGGTTAACCTGAAGTAGAAAACTTATAAGTAGTTTATCATGGGAGATGGACGTGTTTAAATGATCATAACGTGTAGTAACATAGTCAATTCGTCCAGGAAGTACTTTGTGAAAGGTATGGCTATTACTCGCGTTAAATGGTGACTCCAATAAGGTCGTGAAAGCATTGCTAAAGAAGGCTGGGTCATACATGACAACAAAAGCAATCCCGTTCAATGAGTTGATTGCATCAGCATTCAGCTTGATCGACACATATGTGGTATATGTTGTGGCGTCGAGTTGTGTGAAACTCCAAATGATAAGGTCATCTCCTGGAGTGCAAGGTGGTGTTGATTGATATTCACCATGCGTTAGGCCATAATGATCTTCCAATATTGAGACATCATCACTGAATTCGACAATGCCATTTCCATCAAGATCCGCGTGCTTGACATTGACACCAGAAGATAAGTATTCAGTCCAGTCTGCCGCGGGAAGAGGGGACCAGGATAAAGGTCCTGTGCGCTGCGGTCCGTTTAGCGAATTTGCCAGGCTCAGGTACAACATATCATAGTGGTTTGCGATACCATCACCATCTATATCACCAGGCCAGACACAATCATCGATACATGGAATTGTGAGACGGGCACACTGCGGAAGTCCATCATTCCACATCGTTTGTATTTCGGGTAATTGATTGTACATGAGTTGTACATTTCCCAAATGATCCAACAACGTATCTAAATGCAGGCTAAAGGACATTGAAACATTCTTGCTCTGCCCTGGATCGAAACGTTCGAGATACGTTGAAGCCACAATCCGGTGATCTGGAGCTGGGATATCCTCATTGATCATTGCCCATGATGTGCTATCGTTGGGATCTCCAGGAAAAGCAAATCTGGTGCGCTCACAACCTGGTCCTGCTAGATAGCCGATACCACCAGTGCAGAGAGACGCCCCATTTGTCCATGAGCCGGATAACAATCGATAGTATTCGAACGGGCTTGTGGGTGCTGATACTGCTGATGGGAAATTTGGACCTGCCACATAATAATACATGAAAGAATACATGTCCCGCTCAAGAAAGCTTCCGGATAGTACTGGTGGACCCTGTGCATAGGAAGTCACTCCCTGAAAACACGCATCGAGCCCGACGCCATCTTCATTATCCGAGTTATAAACCATAAAACTATTTCGATCTGGCACACAGCCGACATAATCATCAGTATAACAACCTAGATCTGGATCCATCCAAATCGCAAAATAGATCGAGTCCAAAATACTTGTACTTCTGTTGACTATCCGAAAATCCATAAATAGAGTTGTGTTCAGAAGCGATTGATCAGTACAATACAACGCATAGCATGTTTGATGGACCTCAACACGTAGTGGTGCCCCCCCCGACGCATTATGAAAACCTGCGTCATTAAATATATTCCAGGTGATTTGATCTGGAATCGAAGTTTGGTCAAGATGTTGTGGCAAAGGGTATTCGCCATGGTGTGGTTCATAACGGTCATTCTGATCTTTATCAAAGAACGGTGCATATCCTTGAGCTAGATTAGGTAAGCTAAACCCGTTGATTTGTTCAAAATGGACGTTTTCTTTACCGGGCCAGCCAAATACGGATTTGATAGGATTGTCAACAACACCATCTGCTTCGTAGTCGAGAATATGATCAACGATCTCATGTCTTCTTACACTCCAAATCGTATCCCAATGCTCACAATGAGGATCAAATGGAACCCCTACATACGTCAACGGGCCGGGAAGATACTCCTGATCGTTATCACTACGATAAGTTTGAGCCGCAATCTTCAGGTTTCCAACATCGTCGAATCCGCCTATCCATACGCCGGCTGTAAAAATTGCGGAGGGAGAATTTGGGCTTTCATAAGGCACCTGAAACTTTCCTTCTTCCAAATCCCAAAACATATCCCCTCCCGTATTGATCACCGTCCGTATATCATTCGCATGAAAGACCTGGCTGCCTTTCACGATGTAATCATCGCATTGAGCTAAGGAAGCGTAGGTAATATTACATAAGAGAAATGTGAGTAAGGCTATACGTCTCATGGCAGAAGAGTTTTTCATCTGCCTAAGCTACACAATGAAGAGGGCAAAAAATGACAGCTATTTGTCAAATGGTAGTTTAATGCGAAAAAGAACTCCATTTGCGTTCATCCGGTCACTAACCATTGGAGGGATTTATTCCCGACTAAAGAATACGCGACTTTGGAAAGCTTTTAGAATTATAGAAGTCGGAGGGGTGGGATTTCCGTGCCCGAATGATTCGGTCAGGCGGGATTCCCGCTCCCACAAATAAAAAAGCCCAGGCTCCCCAACCCGGGCTCGAGAAAACCAATCTCATGAAAAAGACGCTCTTCTATTCGGTATGCACAGAATAATCAGTGTTTTGAACAAGATTGACATATATCAATCCGGCTCCCCATTATCATTTCATGAATCGAAAACGGTTGGTTCGAAACGATTCACCTTCAGGTAATCATCAGGTGAATAAGATGACGCAATATAGAACTAAATTATATTAGAAAAAAACATCATGGATAAAAATTTTCAAAAAAATATCCGGAAACGGACAATGTAATTGGCGGACACCGGGGTCCGTCGCTACCCATTCCCACATGACTCTCATCTCATTTCCTCTACTTTCTTCATTTCCTCTGTTTCAATCCACCTTCTTATTCAAATACGCATTGTCCTCATTGAGCCGTGGCTCTTCATCTCCACTGAGAATCCATTTCGACATCTGTACTTCTGTGGACAAGGGCACATCTTCTAGCGCCACCTTCCTTCGGAGATATGCAGGCTCATTTGTGAGGTTCTGGATGGTATCCGCATTCTGGAGTCTTGTCGGATTCACATGCTTATAGCTGCGCAACTCTTCACGACGCGTAGCTTCCATTTCCATCCTTCTGCGACGCTCTTCATCGATACGCTCCTTGTCTTCATTCTTCACATAGGGCTCGGTGTAGCTGTAGCGTGACTTGGATTGTGAAATATTGCCTGCAGGTGTTGCATCAAATTCCACTGTCCGTGCTCCTTGGCCCCGAGAGAATCCGACTGCTACGATATCTTCAGAAATCTCTTTTGTCTCTTCCAGGGAGACAACGACTTTATCTGACTCAGGTTTCTTGCGTTCCTTATTGCCTTGCTCAAAACCCGTTGCAATGACAGTGACACAGATCTTATCGCCGAGACTATCATCGAAGCAATGGCCCCAGATCAGATCGGTACCGAAGCCAGCTTCTTCCTGGACATATTCTGTGATCTCTGAGATTTCATCCATCGTCACCTCCTTTCTACCGGATGAAATATTCAACAGGATATGTTGAGCTCCACGAATATCACTGTCCTCCAGCAGCGGTGAATCCAGTGCCGTAGTCACAGCTCTGCGTGCGCGTCCCTCCCCCTCGAAGGCAGCAGTACCCATGATCGCCACACCAGAGTCACGCATCACCGTATTCACATCTTCAAAGTCTACGTTGACATGACCTGGGACGGTGATGATTTCCGCAATACCTTTTGCGGCAGTGGTGAGAATATTATCTGCCTGACCAAACGCATCGGACATCGAGAGATTGCCATGTATCTCACGAAGCTTGTCATTTGAAATCACCACGAGTGCATCGACACATTCTTTGAGTTCTTCCAGTCCCTCAAGCGCATGCCTTGTACGGCGACGACCTTCGAAGGTGAACGGCAAGGTGACGATCGCAACTGTGAGGATGTCCATTTCTTTTGCAGCTTTTGCAATGATTGGAGCAGCCCCAGTTCCGGTACCGCCACCCATCCCTGCCGTGACAAAGAGCATCTTGGTATGTACATCCAGAAAATTGCGGACGTCATCGATGGACTCGATACACGCCTGCTTGCCGATCTGCGGACGTGATCCTGCACCTCGTCCCGCAGTGAGCTGCGGACCTAATTGTATACGCACAGGAACAGGGCTTATTTTCATTGCCTGCTCGTCGGTATTGCTGATCGCAAAATCCACGCCGACAATCCCCTGCCGGAACATGTGCGATACCGCATTGCTGCCACCACCACCTACGCCGATGACTTTGATGATGGATTTTTCGTGTGTTGGGAGGTCAAATAACATGGCATTACTTTTTTTAGAGAATGAGTATTTGGATATGTTTATTTTATAGCTCCGTATCAGGAGTTGCTTCGAAAAATTCCTTTGTCTTTGCAAACATTTTATCGATCAGCTTTCCGCCAAAACGCAAAGGACGCGGCTCGTTGTATTCCTCCACTGTATCCTCCTCCACTTCAGTCTTCTTCACGGTGGGCACTTTCTCTTGCATCTCGATTCCATGAATCAGGAGTCCGATCGCTGTTGCATAAATAGGGCTCGACATTTCATCGCGATATCCTGAAGCAAGATGTTCTGTCGGCAGACCGATCCTTGTACCAAGTCCTGTATGATATTCGGCGAGTGCAGCAATATTCCTGAGCAACGCACCACCTCCTGTCAGTACCATTCCTGCGATCAGTTTTCGATCATAGCCTGATCGTTTGATTTCCCATAGGACGAGGTCAAGAATTTCTTCCAACCGTGCCTGGATAATGCGCGAAAGATTCTTTTCTGAAATCTCTTTTGGATCGCGACCCTTGAGTCCGGGAATCGTAATGATCCTATTGTCCACGATTTCTTCGGCAAGCGCAGAACCGAACTTGATCTTCAGTTTCTCTGCCTGATCGTACATGACAGTACACCCTTCCTTGATATCGCGTGTGATCACATCTCCACCGAAAGGCACGACGGCTGTATGACGGATGATCCCTTCCTGGAAGATGGTGATATCCGTAGTACCTCCACCGATATCCACCAATGCCACACCGGCTTCCTTTTCTTCTTCACTCAATACCGCAGCAGCGGAAGCGATAGGCTCGAGTGTCAATGCACTCACATTGAGGCCGGCGCGCTCAACACAACGTGTAATATTATTATACGCTGTCATCTGGCCTGTGATCACGTGGAAGTTGCCGTACAGACGATGACCGCACATGCCCACAGGATCGACGATACCCTCCTCGCTATCTACGGCATACTCCTGGGGAATGATATGGAGTATTTTATCACCTGGGGGTAGCGCGAGTTTGGTCATATCTTCCATGAGTAGTTGGATATCAGAAGGATTGATCTCCTTGTCGGCATCTGCGAGCGTAAGGATGCCCTGGTGCTGGAGGCTTTTGATATGTTGACCGGCGATACCTACCTGAACATCGCGGATTTCCATATTCGCCATTTTTTCAGCGGCATCTACGGCATTGGAGATACCTTGTACGGTACGGTCGATGTTTGCTACCACGCCGCGACGTACACCTTCCGATGGCACCCTCCCCCAGCCTGCGACCTCAATACGGCCCATCTCATTTTTACGTCCGACGATCACACAGATCTTCGTGGTACCAATATCCAATGCTACCACGTGTGGTTGTGATGATGTTTGTCGAGTCTGTCTCGGTTTCATTTTCATGATGTTGGATTTTTCTTGCAAATAATCTGATCACGGAATCTGAGATCGATTGTACTGTACCGGTCCCAACCGGTTTGTGCAATGACCTCACTATAAAAGGCTTTAATATTTTCAAATTTTTCCGGGATGCGATCCGGAGCACCAAACAGGATTTGCGTATGTCCCACTTTCGGGATCAATACAATCTCATTCCGGGACACATAGTCCAATTGCTCAATAAAGGCATCCATGAACTTGTCTTTTCTGATCTGTAATACCAACTCAAGGACATCTTTGGCATACGCCGTCGCCATGGGGCCTGTGAGTACGTGCACACGCGCTGTGTGGTTGCGTGAAACCGGCATACGTACACCTTTGCCGTCGAGATAAAAATTCTGCCCTCCTGAAATCACACGCAGGACGGGTTCCCGCTGTGTAATCTGTGCAGTGAGTTTCGCGTTACCCGATACATAGACATCCGCTTTTTCAATAAATGGATTACGGGAAAGCACTTCTTCGATGACATCACACGATACCTCACCTACCGTATGTTTCGTAAGTGGACCGATGACCTTTGTGATTTCTCTCTCGATATCGGCAGGCGTCATAAAGTAGACATCCCCGTCAGGGCCCGAGAGATCTACTGTGATGCCTTTGAGCATCATGTTCTGCTTTTGGTTGACTGCAGAAAGGCAAAGCACACCCAGGCTTGTCGCAAACACCGTCCAAAACGCTTTTCTGAGAAATAGCTGAGTGTCCAGTTTCATAATACTTTTAGTCTTTCTATCATCTCTGGTACCATCCGATCCAGGTCCCCTGCACCGAGGAGCAGGAGTATTTCAGGATTTAATGACACCAGGAGAGATATCAATTGTTTTTTCGTTGTCAAATGCTTCTTACGATTCTTTATCTGATCAAAAATCAATTTCGAACTCACACCTTCAATGGGTAGCTCTCTTGCCGGATACAGTTCTACGAGAATGCATGTATCCAGTGCATCCAGCGATTTCGCAAATTCACGATAGAAGTCCCGTGTTCTGCTATACAGATGAGGTTGAAATACTCCCGTGATTCCCGCCCTGCCGGCAGGCAGGCTTTTACCCGGGTATTGCAACCTTGCCGCACTGATCGCCGCCGATAACTCCTCAGGATGATGTGCATAGTCATCGATGATCGTATGTCTTTCATCCGCATAGACTACTTCAAATCGCCTCTTTATTCCGCTAAATTTTGCAAGTGCCCTGATTGCAATAGGCAACTCCAGTCTCAATACATCACAAATCGCCAGCGCAACGGTAGCATTCAATGCATTGTGTAAGCCCGGCATACCAATCACTACAACTCGTCTCACACCATCAATTCCCCGAAGTACAAACCGGACACCTTTGCCTTCACGCCTCAATTCAGAAATCCGATAATCCCCGCTGTCTATACCATATGTGATCACTTTGATATCCCGATCCATGAAGCCATCGAGCACTTTTTGACCAAGTCGTTTCTTTACTTCTTCATGCAGAATGATCGTTCCACCCTGATGCACTTTTTGTAAAAACCCGATGTAGCTTTCGACCATCTCCTCATAGTTTCCATAGACGTCCAGATGATCTGCATCCATGGCTGTAGCGACAGCAATCGCCGGCGACAAGGTGTGAAATGATCTGTCGTACTCATCTGCTTCCGCAATCAACCATTCCGAATCTCCCTGCACGAAGTTGCCTCCGAGATCAGGTGCGAGACCACCCAGAAACGCAGTGGCATTCACGCCACAATTCCTCATGACCCATGTGATCATCGCCGAAGTTGTGGTCTTGCCATGCGTGCCTGCGACAGCGATACACTTGTGTCTGCTGCTGATCCATCCCAGTATCTGCGATCTCTTCATCACCGGAACGCCAATGTTCCTGTAATGCTGCAAACCTTTGTGCGTATCCGGAATCGCAGGCGTATACACGACCAAATCCGGTGCTTCCGGGAGAATACTTTCTTCTTCTGCGTAATGCACCACGATACCTTCCTCCTCCAGAGACTTCGCAACCGATGACCTGTCAATATCATATCCTGATACAGAAACACCAAGACTTCTGAAGTACCGCGCTAATGCACTCATCCCTATTCCCGCGATGCCGATGAAATACACGCGCTCGATAACATCCGGCACTTCTGTACTCATGACTTCGCTTCGTTGATGATCATGTCCGCGATACGCTCAGCAGCATCGGGCCTTGCCAGTGCAGCGATTGAGATCTCAAGCCCGAGTCTTTTATCGGGGTTGTTGAGAATATCGACTGCAGCCTGCAGCAAGTCTTCTGCAGGGCTGTTGTCGGGAACTATCACTGCTGCACCACGCTCGACAAGTGCAAGCGCATTTCTTGTCTGGTGGTCTTCCGCAACATTCGGAGATGGCACCAGGACTGCTGCTTTCCCTGTAAGACAAATCTCCGAGATCGTCAATGCACCTGCCCGGCAGATCACGACATCTGCTACTGCATATGCCAGATCCATCCTGTCGATGAATGGCAATGCATGCACATTCCGTAATCCCGCTGTCTCGCTCACCGAATACTTTTCAGCATAGAGCTTTCCCATTTGCCAAAGAACTTGTATATCATCATGCTCCCGGAAGAACTCTGCTTGTTCGCGCATCGCTTCATTTAGCTTCCGCGCACCAAGACTGCCTCCGAAGAGCAGTAATGTTTTTTTTGTGTCATCAAGTCCGAAAAACGAGAGTGCTTCAGCACGTCTGGTTTTCAACTCCTGAAGGTCTTTTCGTACCGGGTTTCCTGTCAGCACAATTTTTTCACGTTGAAAAAACTTTTCCATCCCCGGATACGCCACACAGATCTTGCGCGCTTTTTTCGCCAGCAATCTGTTTGTGATCCCTGCATAGGAGTTTTGTTCCTGGATCACCATCGGCACATCCATCCACGCAGCCACTCTCAGCAAAGGCCCACTCGCAAAACCTCCGAAACCTGCAACCACTTGTGGTTGGAATTTTCTCATCAACAGATACGCTGTCATCAGGCTTGAGATGACTTTGACCGGAAACAGCAGATTGCGTAATGTCAGCTTGCGATCCAGTCCACTGATCCATAGACCTTTCACGTCATAGCCTGCTGCCGGTACTTTTTCCATTTCGATACGGCCTTTTGCGCCAACGAAGAGGATCTGCACTTGTGGCATCTGCTCCTTCAG
Organism: Saprospiraceae bacterium; assembly: GCA_035292505.1. GTDB lineage: Bacteria > Bacteroidota > Bacteroidia > Chitinophagales > Saprospiraceae > DATDQA01. The sequence goes on from DATDQA010000240.1 coordinate 37,357, forward strand.
GGCATCAGCAACGGCAATCGCAGGATAGACATGACCGCCGGTACCACCACCACTCAGGATGACCTTCATTCCATCGTTTTAATTTCCACGGTCCCGGCTTCCCGGGTCGCTTGTTCGATATATTTACTCACACTCAGGATCATCCCGAATGCAATACATGTAAACAACATAGACGTCCCACCCATACTCACGAGCGGTAGTGTAAGACCTGTAACCGGTACGAGATGGAGCGATACAGCGATGTTTGCAAATGCCTGGATGACCAGGTTGAGACAAAAGCCCATTGCGAGCAATGCCCCGAACGCTTTCGGACATTTCGTCACAATCGCAGCGCATCTGATAAATAGCCAGAAGTACAGAGCGATGATGGCCAGGCCTCCGAATAAGCCATACTCTTCACAGATAATCGCATAGATGAAGTCAGCATAAGGATAAGGCAGACAATTGCGCTGTTCGCTGTTCCCTGGTCCTACACCAAGCCATCCGCCATCTGCAATTGCAATTTTTGCCTGCTGTATCTGGTAACCTCCGTCGCTGTTGTTCAGAAAATCATTGATCCGCGATATCCATGTTTCCACGCGTGCAAATTCGGGGAAGAAGGAACCCAGGAAAAGCAAAAGCCCCATCACCAAAATTCCCATGAGAAACATGAGACCGATATATTTCATATCTACTCTTCCGACGAACATCATCAGGAGGCAGGTGACAAAAAGCAAGACCGCGGTGGATAAATTCGCCGGAGCGATCAGTGCGCACACAAGAATTACAGGAAGGATGATCGGCACGAATGCTGTTTTGAAGTCCTTGATCACATCCTGCTTCTTCGAAATCGACCTGGCTACAAAGACAATCAACGCAATCCGTGCAAAGTCAGAAGTCTGAAAGGTGAGTCCGATCACCGGCACAGTGATCCACCGTCTCGCATCATTCACTTCAGCTCCTAAAAACAGAGTGTAGAGCAATAACGGCACTGCAAGGAGAAGCAACAGAGGCGCGGCTTTGCTGTAGCGCGTATAATTCAATTGCGAGGCACCGTACATGATTCCAAGACCAATCATCAATAAAATAAAATGCTTTGCCAGGTACATTTCCGTGCTCCCGCTATTCTGATAGGCAAGCATACCTGATGCACTGTATACCGTCAAAACAGAACACATCGCAAGGAGCAATACGATCAACCAGATCGTCCTGTCTCCTTTTAGATTGCGATATATATTTGCCGCTGTTTGCATTAAAAACGCTGTTCGCTTTTAGCTATTCGCTTCTGGCTTCTGGCTACTAGCTTCTGGCTTTAAACATGAAACATGAAACATGAAATACTTTAATTTTTCAACTTCAAAACTTCAACTTTAAACATTTCACCACGATGCATATAATTCTTAAACAGATCAAAACTTGCACAGGCTGGTGAAAGAAGGACCGTGTCTCCCGGAGAAGCGTTTGAAGCAGCCATTGAGACTGCTTCAAACATGCTTGTAGTTTCCTCCATGTCGTCAACCTTAGACGAAAAAGCCTGTATTAAATTCTTGTTGTCAATTCCCAGGCAGATCAGTTTCTTCACTTTCTCAGGCACGAGGTCAAAAAGCTGCGCGTAATCATTTCCTTTATCCTGGCCTCCTGCAATCCAGATCACGGGTGACTTTATCGCTTCGAGCGCATAATAGACAGAGTCCACATTTGTCGCTTTGCTGTCGTTGATATACCTCACTCCATCGATCACAGCGACTTCCTCCATCCGATGCTCCGGTCGCTTGAATGAGCTAAGTGCTTCCCGAATTACATCTTCAATGACGCCTACTCTCTTCACTGCCGCAATCGCACATGCTGCATTTAATGCATTGTGCGCACCAGGCAGTACCGTTGATGGTACTCCGAAATCAGCGCTATCTCTCGGTGTCATTCCATGCAGTTCACACTTATACTTCCTTTTGCTCAACATCTCCCTGATCACATTGTCTTGTACATTATAGATGAGCACATCGTCCGGACGCATATATTTCGCGATCATCATTTTTGCCTCGGCATAGCGTAGCATTTCGCCACCGTACCGATTGAGATGATCCGGCGTGATGTTTAGCAGGATTCCGATATCCGGGCGAAATGTCTCCACGTCATCCAGTTGGAAACTGCTGATCTCGACCACATACCATGCTCGCGCTTCTTCGGTCAGGACACGGCAAAACCCTGTGCCGACATTCCCACATTGCACCGCATCTACCCCTGCATGATGCATTAGATGATAGCAAAGCATCGTCGTGGTCGTCTTCCCATTACTTCCGGTGATACCAAGAATCTTCCCGGGACAATGTTTGTATGCCCATTCGATTTCTGAGATCACGCTGAGACCTTTGTCACGCAAGGCAAGGATTACGCTGGCATCATTCGGGATACCAGGACTCTTGACAATGACATCCATCTGATCCAACCTGTCAAGTGAATGTCCCTTTTCTTCAAAAGGGATGTTATTAAAAATCAATTCTGAGCGAAAGGTATCTGCGATGACTGCCGTATCACTCAGAAATATATCATGGCCGTATTTTTTTGCAAGCAGGGCTGCACCGATTCCACTTTCACCTCCTCCCAGGATACCCACCTTCTTTGTCATCACCTTACTTTTAACGTGATGATCGTTAATACTGCGAGGAGTATTCCGACAATCCAAAACCGTGTCACAATCTGTGCTTCATGCATCCCTTTTTTCTGATAGTGATGATGCAATGGCGACATCAGGAATATTCTTCTCCCCTCTCCGTATCTCTTTCGCGTATACTTGAAGTAATAGACTTGCAGTATCACTGAAAGATTTTCCACGAGAAATACACCACACAACAGGGGAATCAAGAGTTCTTTTCTGATGAGAATGGCCAACGAAGCAATCACGCCACCGATCATCAGGCTACCTGTATCTCCCATGAACACACGCGCAGGGTATGCATTGTACCAGAGAAAACCAATACACGCACCGACAAAGCAACTCGAGAAGATCACGAGTTCACCTGTGTTTGGTAGATAGAAGATGTTGAGATAGTCTGCAATGACGTAGTGACCGCTTACATACGCAAGGACAGCAAGTGTGGCACCGATGATCGCTGAGATACCTGTTGCGAGTCCATCGAGGCCATCAGTCAGATTTGCACCATTCGAGACGGCTGTCACAATGAGAATCGTGAGTGGAATGAATAATACCCATACAAACTGTCCTGCATTATCACCAAGAAAGCCGAGCAGCCATTTGTAATCAAGACGATTCCCTTTCAAAAAAGGGACATTCGTCAGATTCGTTTTGGCATAAACCATTTCTGCTTCAGCTCCCGATGCTAATTTGCTCTGTACCGTTTCTATGACTTCATACTTTCCGGCTGCTGCCTCTTCAGGTGACAGTCTTACAACGATATCATCACTTGTCAGCATTGCTATACCGATGATACATCCGAGTACGACTTGCCCTAGTATTTTGAACACACCACTTAATCCCCTCTTATCCTTTCTGAACACCTTGATATAATCATCAATAAAGCCAATGGCGCCCATCCAGACAGTAGTAAGCATCATGAGGATGATATAGATGTTGTCAAGACTGGCCAGAAGCAGACACGGGACGAGCGTTGCGAGAATAATGATAATACCTCCCATCGTCGGTGTACCCTGTTTCGCAGTCTGTCCTTCAAGACCCAACTCGCGGATCTGTTCGCCTACCTGCAATCGTTTCAAAGAACTTATGATCCGGCGACCGAAGAGCATGGAGATGATCAATGACAGGATGATCGCCAGCCCGGCCCTGAACGCGATGTAGTGAAATACACCCGTGCCTGGAATCGTATAATGACTTTCAAGAAATTCAAATAGATAGTACAGCATGTCCTATGTTCTTTGCTCATTCATAGGATAACAGTCTGCAGCGGACGCATAACCAGTCTTTACCGGTATGACATTGTCCGCTGCAACTGTTAAAACCAACCTGAGAATGATAATAGAACCGCTCTTATATGTCTTCAAACAGTGCATCATGCACAGCTTTTTTGTCATCAAATGGATATTTCACTCCTTGTATCTCCTGATATGTCTCATGTCCTTTGCCTGCAATCAAAATGGTATCGCCTTTCCTCGCCATACGCACCGCCGTTCTTATTGCTTCGCGACGATCAGTGATCCTATACACATGCTGCCGGTCTTTACTCTCCACACCTTCCATCATCATATCCAGGATATGTTCCGGATTTTCTGAACGCGGATTGTCAGAGGTGAGGATTGCGATATCTGCTATCGCTGCTGCAATCTTTCCCATGATCGGCCGCTTTGTCTTGTCGCGATCACCACCACATCCGGCTGCGACAATCAATCGCGCGGGTGGCTGTACAATCGCACGCAATGTCTTCAGCACTTTCTCCAATGCATCGGGCGTGTGCGCGTAGTCGACGATCGCGTGTACACCGGATACCGGGTGCGAGAGAATATCAAATCTTCCCGCAACCGGACCAAGTGCGCTGAGTGCCGTAATCGCCTGATGCCGGTCAATGCCCAGACAAACGGCTGCTCCATATGCGGCAAGCAGATTCCAGGCATTGAATTCACCGACCAACCGGCTATGCATTTCCACATCATCGATCCGCAAGTGCAGCCCTGTAATTTCATTCGCCAAAACCTTTGCCTTGAAGTCCGCAAGCTTGTGCAGACTGTATTTTGAGACCTTAGCGCTACAGTTTTGAACCATGAACTCACCGCGCGGATCATCGGCATTGATGACAGCAAATGCATCCGAACTCAACTCGTCGAAAAATCTCTTCTTCACCTTGATGTACGTGAGAAAATCTCCATGGTAATCAAGATGATCGTGTGATATATTGGTGAATACTCCTCCGGCAAACTTTAATCCATACACCCTGTCCTGATCCAGAGCATGTGAACTCACTTCCATGAATCCATATGCACATCCTGCCTCGACCATCTGTGCAAGCAACCTGTTCAATGAGACAGGATCCGGCGTAGTATGTGTCGAGGGAAGAATATCCTTACCGACCCTGTACTCCACTGTAGAAATCAATCCTGCTCGTTCGCCAATCATATCCTGTAACAGGTGATAGAGAAGTGTCGCAACAGTTGTTTTACCGTTCGTGCCCGTGATACCGACGAGTTTCAGATGTTCTGTCGGCTTGCCATAGAAATGATGCGCGATGATTCCGATGGCTTTTGTTGCACTGGGCACTTTCACGCAAGTAATCTCATCAGGCAATCCCGCCGGTGGAGATTCACACACGATCACACGTGCTCCATTTTGAATCGCATTGTCAATGAACATCTGGCCATCACTCCTTGTCCCCTTTGCCGCGATGAACATGCCACCGGGCAGGACCTCTCTTGAGTCCATGGCGATATGCTGTACGATGAGCTGTTCTGTTCCCTGCACTTGCAGAACCTCTACTCCTTCGAGTAGCTGACTCAACAGTCTCATGTGTCCAACTTCAATTCTATTTGCATCCCTTTGGATACCCGTGTGCCAGGTAAAAGCGATTGGCTACGTACCAATCCTGCTCCAGTGACACGTACAATCAGTCCCGCATTCTCAAGGAGATAGAGTGCATCACGCACACCCATTCCTCTCACGTCAGGTAAAATATTCTCTTCTACAGTACGTCCGAGAAACATCTCCTCTTCCGAACCTGTCATATCCACCCATTCTGAATCCGGGATATCCCTGTAACTCCATTTAAACTTTCTGGCAAGACGATCCGCATCGTCATTGTAGAGTCCACTTGCATGTGGTATTGGCTGTATATAGACCGAGTCTTCGTATGGCCATGGATTATGCTCTACCGGATCCAACGCGATACATTGTTCAGCGATGTCAATAAATACGGGAAGTGCAACGGAACTGCCATAATATCTGCCACCCTTCGGATCATTGATCAATATGATGCAGGAATAGACGGGATCTTTTGCAGGGAAATAGCCCACGAATGAACTCTGATAGCTTTTATGCCCGTCATTCAAATAATAATTGGTCACAGCAGTACCTGTCTTACCGGCGAACGATACGTGAGGTGAAGGAATCTTGCTCGCGGTACCACGTATGGCAACACCTTCGAGAAGTTCGCGTGCCTTTGCAATTGTCTTGTGTGATGCAATCTTACTGTCGATTGTTTGCGGCCTGAAGCTTTTAACTGTATGTCCTTCATCCGTGATCGCTTCGACGAGATACGGTTTCATCATCCTGCCATCATTCGCAACAGCATTATAAAATGTCAGCAACTGCAATGGTGTAATCTGACACTCGTAGCCGATCGACATCCAGGGTAAGGTTGTCCCACTCCAATTCTGCTCCTTACTATAGGCTTCTTTAATCAAAGGTGTTCCTTCACCCGGGACTTCTATTCCGGTTTTTTGATGCAATCCGAACTGTTTCAGCCTTGCGATGAATTTTTCCGCCATGCGATCAGATCCGTACAGCTCATGTGTAAGGGTGGCAATACCGACATTCGAGGAGATCTCAAATACCTGACGAAGATTCGATTCTTCAATCCCGTGATGTTCTGAGTCTTTGAGATCACGATTATAAAATCGCTTGTATCCTTTATTGAGATTGACTTTTGTATCGAGATCAGCCAGGCCATCTTCGAAGAAAGCCATCACCGAGGCAAGTTTCATAGTAGAACCCGGCTCAGTCGCAGTACCAATCGCATAGTTATAATCTTCCTGCCAGAAACCTTCGGAGTGGCCGGCATTCGCGATCGCCACGATCTTTCCGGTATGCACTTCCATCAGGATTGCTGTACCATACTGTGCATTGTTGCTTTGGACACCATCGAGCAATGCTGTCTGGACGATGTCCTGCATTTCGATATCCAGCGTCGTCCTGATATCTCTACCTCGCTTACCTTCTATTTCACCAAGGTCGTCAACAGGAATCCAGGTACCCCCAACCAGTCTGCGCATGAGGCGTTTGCCCTCTTCACCCTTAAGGTCTTTATCGAATTGTCCTTCGAGGCCTACGGGCTGTATTTCATCTCTCACATATCCGATCGTACGTGCGGCAAGCATACCATATGGTCGTGTGCGACTGGCTTCATGTTCGATGATTAATCCTCCCTTGTTGCGACCGAGACGGAAAACCGGAAACGTCTTGAAGTGATCTAGCTGAGCATATGTGGCATTCTTATGAATCAGAAGATATCTGTTGCCCTGAGATCTTGCTTTCAGCAGGTATGATTTGTATTGGCTTGTACTCTGACCTGTATTCGTATACTTCGAGAGCAAATAGGCTAACGAATCCACACCAGCTCTGAAGGCTTTTTCGGTAAGTCCTTCAGCACGTGTATCCATGCGGATTTCAAAAGACGGCACTGATGTCGCAAGAAGACTTCCATCGCGAGCAAGGATATCTCCGCGTTCTGCCGCTACCGGGAAATACGATAACCACAAGCTATCTCCCTTCGCACGCCAGCGCTCGCCATCGATGACACTGATCTTCACAGCCTGGAACGACAGCAACAAGGCGCACATGCCGAAACCGAACATGGTGAGATAGACCCGTATGAGAAGTTCTTTGTGCTTACTCATTGTCTTCTGCCGGTAGATCACTGTCAATAATTAATTCTTTTGGTGCGACATGCGGTGGAAACAATCCTGCCTGTGCGACTGCATCTGCCATCTTGCTTCTCGAACCCTGACGCATGACTTCTGAATGCACAGACATGTATTGCCAGCGTTTTTCCTGAAGCTCATCCTGCAGGTGATCGATCTTACGCATGTTGCGTTCTGCATAGTGCCCAAGGGCGATATAGATCACACCAAGGAATGCGAGGAAGTATACAAAGGGCAGATTGCGATACAGCGACCCTGGCGCTATCATCTTCACTATCCTTTGCAATACTGTCATATCATCGTTGTTTTTTCTGCGATACGCATCAGCGCACTGCGTGCCCTGATGTTTTCTGTTATTTGCTCTTCATCCGGTACCACCGGTTTTTTATTCATCAACAGGAACCTGAACTTTATCCCTGTATCATCTTCGTGTTCTTTCTTGAGATATTGTTTGACCAGTCTGTCTTCTCCGGAGTGATAGCTGATGATCACCAGCCGTCCTTTATCACTCAACACTTCTCCTGCAGCTATCAGAAACGTACGCAGTGCGTTGTCTTCATCGTTTACCTCGATGCGCAAAGCCTGAAAGACCTGAGACAAGTAGCGCATCCGGTTTCCGCGTATGCACGGTGAGATGATCTGCTGTAACATTTCTGTATCAGCGATTCTCATGCTGGCACGCGCTTTGCATATCTCAGCTACAAGAGTCTTCGCATTTCGGATCTCTCCGTGTTCACTGAACATCCGTATCAGTGCCTCCTCATCATAGCTATGCAGGATATCTGCAGCGGTGATGGATTGTGCTTGATTCATACGCATGTCCAGAGGCTGTCGTGTGCGATATGAGAAACCACGATCGTCCTGGTCAAGCTGCCATGATGAGACTCCAAGGTCTGCAAGGATTCCGTGTACCTCAGTGACATGATAATATTGCATGTACTCTTTGAGGTAGCGGAAGTTGCTTTGCACAAACGTGATCCGTGCGTCTTCCCACAGATTTGCTTTGCTTTCTTCATCCTGGTCAAATACAAACAGGTGACCTTTGTCACTTAGTTTTTCTGTGATGGCTCTTGCATGTCCGCCGCCACCAAACGTGGCATCGATGTAGATACCATCAGTTTTTATTTTAAGGGCATCGACGCTCTCAGTGAGCAGAACCGGAATGTGATAGTTCATTACGTAGAGGATGGTCCATGGCTAAAAGGAATGCCTGCCAGCACATCTTTCACCTCGTCCATTGCCTTCGAAAAATCTTCCGGCTCTTTTGAGAGCCACTCTTCATAGTGGTTCTTCGCCCATATTTCAATCCGGGATGCATAACAGGTGATTATGCAATCCTTGCCCAATTGGGCGTATTCCGTCAAACTTTTTGGAATCAGAATCCGATCTGCACTGTCGGTGGTGACTTCGGTTGCACCTCGATAGAAGTAGCGCAGGATTTCTCTGTGTTTAGAGTCGTAGACATTGAGACGACTATTGAATTGTTGTGTTGTCTGGTCCCATGTCTGCTTTGGGTAGAGGGAGAGGCATTTCTCGAGACCGCGGTTCAGGACGAATGTCGGGAGTGAGGAGCCGCCGAGTTGCCGGATGAGACCTGCCGGAAGTTTGATCCTTCCTTTGTCGTCCATCTTGCATTCATATTCTCCGGTTAGTTGGAACATTGCTCCACTCTCACTTTGGTTTCGAGCCAAAACTATACATCTTTACCCACTATTGCCCACAATTCGACACCAAAAAGCCAAAAAAAGTCGGCCCTTTGGCCGCTGTTCATGATACGATATCAACAAAAACGTGACACTGTGTCATCAAACTGGTACAACTTGCGTACTCTCAGGTGAATCTACATGTAAATATAGTGTAATGTGCAATTAGTTGGTAATTATTGTTTGACATATTAAAAAAAATCTTTATTAAAGAGGCTTTTGGCTGTTCGCTATTCGCTGTTGGCTAAAAATCAGGTTACGAGTTGCGGCCGAAGGTCTACTCTCCGAAATCCGAAATCGAGACATCCGAAATCATGTATGCCAAAAGCTATCCCACTTAAGTCTCAACACCCCAAAAATCGCCTCATGGATGATGCCACCGCTCATTTTCGAGATGCCCGCTATCCGATCCGTAAATGTGATGGGAATTTCCTGAATCCTGAATCCTGCGAGCTTGGATTTGTATTTCATCTCGATCTGGAATGCATAACCTATGAAACGAATCTTGTCCAGGTTGAGTGTTTCAAGAACTTTTCGGCGATAGCAGACGAAACCTGCAGTGGGATCTTTTATCCGCATGCCGGTGATGAGACGTACATAATATGAAGCCCAGGAACTGAGTACACGCCTGTCAAGAGACCAGTTTGTGACAGAGCCTCCCCAGACGTAGCGTGAACCTACAGATACATCTGCACCATCTGATACACAAGCCTCATAAAGCCTGTTCAGATCATCGGGATTGTGACTGAAGTCAGCATCCATCTCGAAGAAGTATTCATAGCTTCTCGCAAGACCCCATTTGAAACCAGTGAGATAAGCAGTACCCAATCCTAATTTTCCACTACGCTCCAGGATAAACAGTCGACCTGGATACTCCGCAATGAGTGATTTCACAATCTGCGCCGTGCCATCCGGAGAGCCGTCGTCCACGACAAGCAGATGATAGTCACCCGTTTTATCTCCCGTTTTCCCCACTTCACCGGATCCTGAACTTGTCGAAGGACCGGTTTCACCAGTTTCACCGGTTTCCAACGCCAACACCTTGCGGATCATACGCTCAATGTTTTCCTTTTCCTTGTAAGTTGGGATGATGACGAGGCGGCGTTCGGACACTGTTACTGTGTGTTCTTGAATACGATGGTTAAAAAGTGGGGTAAATATAAATAAGCTTGCCCGCCGAAAGACAGGGGCGGAATGGCGGAACGGAAGAAAGAATTCTTGATTCCTGATTCTTGATTCTCAATTTTTAATAATAAGCCTTGGGTTTGTGTGTGGCCAACGGCATACGGTGAGTGGCCAATGGCTAATTCAGCAAATGATTTGAAGTTGGACATGGCTACGAGGTTTCCTATTCCAATAGCCAAAAAGCCTTACTCATTGACTTTACGCAACGAAAAGACAGACATTGAGGATAGGCACAGAAAGCGGATGACGACACCTGCCAATCTCAAAGGATGTTTAACAAATTGCAAGATTCATTTTAGTCATTTCTCTACGCCCGCAGACGCTCGCTCCAGTCCCTTTGGGAAAAGGTCCAATGGACGCTTCGAGGTCAGTCCTCTCCTTTATAACCACAAGACTACCTGCAATTTGTCATACACCCATCTTAAAGATAAAATCTGCGAAGGGCGAACAGCGAACAGCGAACGGCATTTCAAATATCTTTACCGCCATGATCCATCGCCTCCTCAGTCTCATCATACTGCTTCATATAATATTACATACTTCAGCCCAACAAAAAGCCACCATCCTTGGGACCATCACTGACCGCAATACCGATGAACCGATAGAATTTCTCACAGTCTTTGTACAAGGCACGCAAAATGCGACGGAGACGGATGAACATGGGAAATACAGGATACAGGTCGATCCTGAAAAGGAATTCATACTCAACTTCACTCGCGTAGGCTTCAAACCATACAGCCAGGCTTTTGTCGCACTTTCGCCCGGAGCTGTCAGAGAGTTGGATGTCGCACTGGTACCCATCGACTCTGATCTTGAGATCATCATCACCGAGCGACAGATCGAAGAAGCAGGCATGGTCCGTGAAGATGTCCAGGAGTTGAAGCTCCTTCCGACTACTACCGGTAATCTGGAAAGTGTATTACCCCATATTGCGCTTGGCACTTCATCCGGTACCGGTGGTGAACTGAGCAGTCAATACAATGTGCGCGGCGGCAACTACGATGAGAATCTTGTCTATGTGAATGACTTCGAGATTTATCGGCCGCAATTGATCCGCTCAAGCCAGCAGGAAGGACTCAGTTTTCCGAATATCGATCTCCTGCGTGATCTCTCCTTTTCATCCGGAGGCTTTGAAGCGAAGTATGGAGATAAGATGTCGAGCGTACTGGATATTTATTATAAACGTCCTGACACAATACATGCGTCTGCCGCTATCAGTCTGCTTGGTGCCTCTGCACATGTAGAGGGAAGTCTGCGCAGCAAAATAAACCCCTATCGCCATCTCCGCGTTCTGACAGGTGTTCGCTACAAGACAACACAGAACCTGCTGAGTTCGCTCGACATCCACGGTGAGTATGCACCGAAGTTTGTCGATGTGCAATCTTATATCACATACGACCTGTCCCGTTCGCTGCAACTCGGGGTAATGGGCAATTACAATTCAAGCATCTACAACTTCGAACCCGTATCTCGCCAGACAGCACAAGGCCTCATTGATTTTGCACTACAGCTCACGAGCACCTTCGAAGGACATGAAGTGGATGACTTCATCACCGGCATGGGAGGAGTATCTCTGACCTATATTCCGGACAAGGAACGTAATCCATTGTATCTGAAATTTCTTGCCTCCGGATATCAAAGTCGTGAAAGGGAAAATCTTGATATCGCCGGTGCATACCGATTGAGTCAGATCGAAACCGGTCTCGGTAGCGAAGATGCAGGTGAAGAAATCCTCGTACTTGGCACAGGCATTCAGCATGAATTTACACGTGATGTCCTGACTTCGCAGGTTGCGACATTCGAGCAAAAGGGCGGTGTTGAATTTCAGCTCAATCATGCAGGAGAAGAAAAAGGAGAACGGACACACTTCTTTCAGTGGGGTGTAAAAGCTCAGCGCGAGGATATCTTCGACAAGATCAATGAATGGGAGCGACTTGATTCGGCAGGGTATTCATTGCCCTATGATCCTAATGAGGTAAGACTTATCTCTGTCCTGAAATCACGCAATGATCTTGAATCGCTGCGCTTCTCATCATTCATAGAGGATACATATACGCGCATTCAGAGCGGGAAGTATGAAATGAAGCTGACTGGTGGTGTACGCGTCAGCTACTGGGATCTGAATGATGAAGTGATCTTCAGCCCTCGTGCACAATTTCTCTACAAGCCCCTTCAGTCGAAGAATGATATTTCGTTTCGCATCGCCGCAGGACTGTACAATCAACCTCCTTTTTATCGCGAGATGCGGAGACCAGATGGTACTGTGAATTCAAAGCTATTAGCGCAGAAATCTTTTCATGTTGTGGGTGGATGGACTGTCGACTTTGGTCCTGACATACGCGGACGCAAAAGATACCGTATGATCACCGAGATGTATTATAAGCGCCTCTGGGATCTCGTGAGATATGATATTAATAATGTGCGCATCCGCTATTCAGGAGAGAATGATGCCAGAGGTTATGTGATGGGGCTCGATGTGCGCCTGAACGGCGAATTTGTTCCAGGGGCGGAATCATGGATCAATCTCTCCATTCTCCGTGCGCGTGAAAGCCTCGATGGTATCACACATATGAAACGCGAAGTAGGAGAAGCAGAAGGCACAGCGGTAAATGATGTTCCTCGTCCCACAGACCAGCTTGTGAATCTTAATGTCTTTTTCCAGGATTACCTGCCAAAGAATGAAAATTTCAAGGTGCATCTGAATCTCTCCATAGGTACAGGGCTTGCGTTTGGTTTCCCTGATGATAATATAGTATATCGCAATACATACAGATATTCCGCTTATCGCAGGCTTGATATCGGCTTTTCTATTCTTTTATGGGATCAGAGCTGGCGTAATGAGAAACCAAATCACTATTTGAAATTCTGCAGAAACAGTTGGGTGAGTCTCGAGGTCTTCAATCTGCCTGATATCCGGAATGAAGCCTCGAAAACATGGATCAAGGCGATCGATAACAGTCAGTATGCGATTGGAAATTTTCTGACGGGGAGGAGATTGAATGTGAGGTGGAAGTTTGAGTTTTAGTATCGGTGACTTTAGTCGCCGATTCCTATTAGCCGTTCGAACGGTTAGAACGGTTCGTAGTACGTACAAATCCTGATGAAACCTGGCCGAAATGCTCTTTAGCCCTTAGCCGTTCGAACGGTTAGAACGGTTTAACCCGTTTAAACGGTTAATCCTGCGTCAATACTGGGTCTGAAGTAGTAAATGCGAACGGCTGATCAACCATTCATGATCTTTCGCTT
>DATDQA010000241.1:0-8201 GCA_035292505.1 Saprospiraceae bacterium
GGCCAGCCGCCAGTAGCCAGTAGCCGGTACCAGCCCACGGTCACAGTAACCACAAAGCGCATAGCTTCCCCTTCAGGGGTCGGGGGTAGAGATGCAATAGTAGAAATCCGCGTCCGCGACAACGGCAACGGCATTCCCCAACATGTCGTCGACAAGATCTTCCAGCCATTCTTCACTACTAAACCAACTGGACAAGGTACAGGATTGGGATTGTCCTTGAGTTATGATATTGTGAAGGCACATGGTGGTGAAATCAAAATCGAAACACAGCCCGGCGAAGGGGTAGAATTTATCATTATTTTACCAGCCTGAAAATGCATACACCATTGAACATTTTAGTCGTTGACGACGAACGCGACGTCAGAATACTCTTTGAACAACGCTTCAGAAGGGAAATCAGCAATGGCCAAACACATTTTGCTTTTGCCTATTCCGGTGAAGAGGCGCTTGAATACCTCAATGCGCATAAACATGAGGCCGTGCTCATACTTTCGGACATCAATATGCCCGGGATGAATGGTCTTGAGTTGCTGAAGCAGATCAAACAAAAACATCTGAAGCCACCACCAGTTGTGATGATGATTACAGCTTATGGCGACGCGGAAAACTATAGAACCGCTATGCGGCTTGGCGCATATGATTTTCTGACTAAACCTGTTGAATTCAACGTGTTGAAAGAAAAATTGATGGCAATACAGTGAAGACAGGTTTCGTCTGATGCAGGCTGATCACTTCGGCATCTGCAGTGAACGTATCTCCTATGAAAAACGGCGCAGTGAATTTTCAGTTTTGGCCTGACTATGTATCAGAAGAAAGTCATTTTAGCAGACGGAGCCCCATGGATTTGGAAATGGGTAGAAGACAGTTCCCCCGGAGCCGTCTAAATTGTGGATTTCTATCATGCACAGGAAAAGTTGATTTGTTTTGGTCGTCATCAATTTTTAGATGACCAGAAAAGAACTATGTGGATTGAAGAAACAAAAAGCCTGATTGTTGAACAACCAAGTAGATCGAGTTATTACTACGTTGTCAGCATGCAAAGCAAGAAATAAAGAGGCTCAAGGGGCGAAACATAAGGCCATCAGTTACTACACCGAGCATGACGATAGAATGCAGTATAAAACCTACATGGAGCAAGGATTGCTTAGTGGTTCTGGACCTATAGAAGCATCTCATCGCAGCGTGATACACCAACGACTAAAATTATCTGGACAAAAATGGTCTGTCAAGGGAGCACAGGCTGTTGTCAATTTGCGGTGCTAAAAACAGAGTAATTCTTGGAATGCCGTTCTGAAACTGATCTCAGCTGCAGCCTAATTTGCGCGTTTTGTGATACACACAAAAACGAGAAGCTAACTGCTCCTGGTCAACTCATACCATTGAGGGAGCGAATAACTTTAAGGCATTCTGCGAAGTAGCCTGACAAACAGTGCTAAGTGACTTTGCTTTGCAGACTGCGACCCTTTCTGCAATCAACCTGATATAGCTGGACTCATTACGCTGTCCCCGGTAAGGATGTGGTGCAAGGTATGGAGCGTCAGTTTCAAGGACCAGGGATTCTAAGGGCAGAGAGGCAACAATTTCTGCGACGCCTGAATTTTTGAACGTAATCACTCCACCAATACCTAGGTAGAAGCCAAGATCAATGATTCGTTTTGCCTGTTCTTCTGTACCGGTGAAACAATGAAAGACACCTCGAAGGGATCCATCCTGAAATCGAGTAACGATTTCGATGTTCAGATCCAGGGATTCCCGTGAGTGGAGGACGATGGGAAGGTTTCGTTCTTTGGCCCATGATATTTGTGTCTCTAAACAAGTCACTTGTTGCGCAGAGTAAGTTTTATCCCAATACAGATCGGTTCCGACTTCTCCTATTGCAGAAAACGCATGTCGGTCCAGCCAACTCTCCAGGATATCCATGTCCTTTTGAAAGTCTGATGTCACCGAACAAGGATGAAGGCCAATCATCGGATAACAGATATCCGGGTAGGCGGCTTCCATGTCCAGCATCTTTTCCACAGATGCAGTATCGATATTGGGCAAATAAATTTTCTTTACACCTTGTTGTAATGCCCGGTCCATCATTGCCTCACGGTCATCATCAAACTCTGGTAAATAGAGATGCGCGTGAGTATCGATTAATTCAAAATCCGGGTTCATCTTTACAGGTTTCTGTGAAACGCATGGCAAAGAACGTAAAATACTATGTGGTGTGGAAGGGAGCTAAACCAGGCATCTACGACTCCTGGAAATCCTGTGAGGCCCAG
Source organism: Saprospiraceae bacterium (assembly GCA_035292505.1). Lineage (GTDB taxonomy): Bacteria > Bacteroidota > Bacteroidia > Chitinophagales > Saprospiraceae > DATDQA01. The sequence continues at coordinate 2,268 of DATDQA010000241.1, forward strand.
GTCAAAGGATACCCGGATGCGCGCTACAAAGCATTCCCTTCACGCGCCGAAGCAGAGGCTGCCTTTGCAGATGGTGCACGTAAGCACGTCACCCGACATTCCCCCGCTAGTAAAAAAGTGACAACCTCATCTCAGCATCGTTCGCCTGGGATTATCAAGAACAGTATCAGCGTGGATGCCGCATGTAGTGGAAACCCGGGTATTATGGAATACCGCGGCGTGCATACGGATACCCAAGAGGAACTGTTTCACATGGGACCTTTTGCACAGGGAACAAATAACATAGGCGAGTTTCTCGCTCTCGTGCATGCCCTTGCATGGCTTGCACATAAAGGAGACAATACAACACCTATTTATTCTGATTCACGCATTGCACAAGGTTGGATAACGGGCGGTAAAGCACGCACCAAGCTCGTACCGAACCGTAAGAACCATCAGCTCTTTACGCTGATCGAAAGAGCTGAAAAATGGTTGAAAACACATACCTGGACCAATCCTATCCTGAAGTGGGAAACTGAGCGATGGGGCGAGATACCTGCTGACTTTGGCAGGAAGTGAGAAAGCAGTCTTCAGTCCCAGTCCATAGTCCACAGTCGTACGCTATGGCGTCGCATAATCATTAAAATGCGCTCTTTGTTTGAAACCAAGCCATTTACGAAGCTACTTACAGGCCACTTACGAGCCACTTAAAAGCCACTAGACGCTACTTAGAAGTATTTTTGCTGCATGAAGAGATTGAAGCAATTTTTGATCAATACGCTGCTCGGAGGATTCCTGGTGCTGCTGCCCTTTGCGATCCTGGCGTTTATCCTGAAACTCATCATTCAGTTTATTGTCAACATCATCAGACCACTCACCAAACTCATAAACCTCGAAATTCCGTTATCCCTGATCAACTTAATGGTGTTCACGGGGATTATCATCTTTTGCTTTCTCATAGGACTTTTCATCAGGACTCAACTTGGCAAGACATCACTTCAGTATTTTGAGATCAATTGGCTCGAAAAACTGCCTGCTTATGCCACTATCCGGGATATCGTGCAACAATTCACGGGCGCTAAAAAGACACCCTTCAGGCGAGTGGTTTTAGTAGACGCCTTCGATTCAGGGGCGTACATGACTGGTTTTATCACAGATGAGGATGAGCAGATGTACACAGTTTTTACTCCCACTGCACCCAATCCCACGAATGGATATGTGTTCCATGTGCCAAAAACCAAAGTAATACATATAGATGCGAGGGCTGAGGAAGCGATCAGAACTGTCGTGGCTCTCGGAGTAGGATCACTGGTGATGATAAACAAAAGCGCAGGAAAGGCTGTTCCAGAGAAAAATATGTCGTCCGATAGTCAGACCCATTAATACTCTGGTCGGCACCGGAATGGGCTTACTTGATATGATGTCTTGTGCTTATCTTCGCACAGCTTCACAAATTTCTCATCCATGAATACAATGCAAGGTCTCACTCTACTGACCATAGCTTTCATTCTCAGCAGTTGCAATCAACCACCTGCCGACCCAAAACCAACCCGTAAAGAACTCAGCATCCGCGACGCTTTTGAAGAAGACTTCCGCCGGACCTACGATCCTGCATTGGGCTATCCTCCTAAGGAACGACTGATCCTGGCTTACAAGCAAATTGAGCGGATGCAGAAAGAATTGGCGCAAAGACGCTCCCTGGGTATTGAGAATCCAAAATTTATCGAACGTGGTCCAAACAACATAGGAGGACGAACACGAACAATCCTCATTGACCTGCGTGACCCCGAGCGTAAAACCATATGGGCTGGTAGCGTAGCGGGTGGTCTTTGGAAGACTACAGACATTTCAGCCCCTAATCCCGAATGGATCACCGTAAATGATTATCTGGCAAACCTGGCAATCGGTGCTATGATACAGGACCCCACCAACCCGGATGTTTTTTATGTCGGCACGGGAGAGGGATTCCCAAATTTTGAAGCCGTCCGAGGACTTGGGATTTTCAAATCAATGGATGGTGGTGTATCCTGGAGTTTGTTACCAGGTACTGATAATACACTCTTCCGATTCACTAGAGCGATGGTCGTTCATCCGGAGACCGGACACGTGTATGCTGCAACCCGAGACGGTGGCGTCCGCCGAAGTGGAGATGGAGGACAGACATGGACAAAAGTGCTTGGAACCACGGTGGGCGCTTCCGACGATAATATGTATGATTTGTCTTACTCCAAAGGAAGGCTCTTTGCATCCAATGCTACAAACATTTATACGTCCACAAGTGGAGACAGGGGAATGTGGACGGAGATCACAGCAAACAACTCCGGGTTTCCTACCAACCTGGCAAGGACCGAATTCAGTGTGTGCGAGGAGGACATCAACATAATCTACGCCGTGGGAAGTTTGAATGGTGGCGCTTCAGATGTTTATCGCACAAATAATGGAGGGACTAATTGGACCGCTGTTGCATCGCCAGCCGAAGGCGACTTCACAAATGGACAAGCCTGGTATGATCTTGAAATCGGTGTCGATCCATTCAATTGTAATCATGTCATCGTCGGAGGTGTCAGTATCTATCGTACGTTAAATGGAGGTGCCGGATGGCAAAGATTTAATGACCAGATGCACGTTGATCAACACAAAATCCTCTTTGATCCTCTGCAACAGGATGTCGTGCATTTTGGAAACGATGGTGGCTTGTGGCGGAGCACGAATGGGAGCAATACAGATCCCTCTAATAAAAATCTCGGGTATATCACCACTCAATACTATGCATGTGCTTTACATCCGGATACCTTCTCAAATTACTTTCTTGGAGGAACGCAGGACAATGGATCTCATAGAGTGAATGGAAGTGGCGGCACTGCGTCCGGAGATAACGTCTGGGGCGGAGATGGATTTTACTGCCATATCGATCAGGATGATGCCAACATCCAGATGGTCTCTTCGCAAGGTGGTAATTGGGGATTAAGTACCAATGGAGGTGTGAATTTCTCGGGCGGACAGGATGTAAATGGCGGATTTATTACACCATCCGATTATGACAGCAAATCCAAAATACTCTACACACAAACCTTTGATGCAGATTTTTATCGCTGGAATGTTGTCACCAATCTGCTCGAACCGGTGGATATTACTGGTTCAGGTGGAGGTCTTACTTATGTACAGGTTGATCCAGCGATTGACAACAGGGTGTACTTTGGAACGGGTGATGGGGTAGTGATCCGGGTAGATACTGCGCATATAGGAGCTACTGTAACGGGTAAAATCATACTCAACCAGGCAGGAACGATTAGTGGCATAGACATCCTGCCGGATGACCCCTTGCGTATTATTGTCACCCAATCAAACTATGGTGTAGACAATGTCCTTCTCACATCTAATGGCGGCTTGAATTGGACCGTAGTGGATGGCAATCTTCCTGACATGCCGGTACGCGCCGTGTTATTCAATCCCCGGGACGGGAATCAGGCGATGATTGCTACCGAGGCTGGTGTGTGGACAACGGCTCTCCTTGATAGTGCAAATACAATCTGGATTCCCCCTGCGGAAGGACGTGGAATCCCAATTACAAGGACTGACGATCTTGAAATCCGTTCTTCAGATTATGTGGTACTCGCTGCCACTCATGGTCGTGGACTATGGACGACAAGTGTATTTTCTGATGCACGTGCAAAGTTCTTTGCACCCCTTGTGCATTATGTCAATGCACCGGTACAGTTTAATGGCGATGCATCCCTGAATGCAGAATCCTTCGCCTGGGCTTTCGGTGATGGAGAAACTTCTACAGAAGCAAATCCATTGCATTTCTATAATGCCATTGGAGAGTATAATGTCACTTTGACGATCAATGGCTCACTATCGACCAGTGATCGCATTAAAATCTTACCGGATGGAGAGCTGCCGTATGTCAAAGGTCGGGAATACTTTGGAGGAAGTTTTGATGGTCACCCGGAACAGTACGGTGTGCATACTGTCAGCGGCTCCGGATTTGAACAAGGGAATTCAGGTATCTCCGGGAAGAATGGCACCAAAAGCGGTGACAATGCATTCGTCATCGGACTGAACGAGCCCAAATACAAACCAAATTCTGAGTCGTATTTGTATCTCCCCGTGTTCGATTTCTCCACTGAAAGTATTTATACATTTAGCTTCTGGGCCCGCTATTTCCTGCATCCTGGACCAGACGGCTTCATGATTGAATATACGACTAACCGAGGCCTGAGTTGGCAGGCACTTGGATCGAATGCAGACCCTAAATGGTATAATTTCAATAACTCTGGCGCTAATACGACTGCGTTTCCTGACGGGACTTCATATTTCACAAACGAAGTAGGCGGATATACCAACTATACTCATGATCTCACCTTTTTGTCAGGCAAGAAAGATGTCGCCTTCCGTTTTGTTTTTCGTTCGGAATCAACAGGGTTTCATGTGGGACTGGCCATTGATGATGTGGAGATCTTTGCATATGAAGGAGAGCTTAAGACCGCGCTCCCTGTTTTTAACGGTGAATTCGGTATCGATAAGGAAATCAAGCTGAACTGGGCAACAAATCCGGAATATTACTGCAAACGGTTTATTGTAGAACGCTCAGTGAATGGCAATGACTTTGAAGAAATTGACCAGGTTCCAGCGAAATCTATATTGTCGGCAAACACCACTACATATACGCACACCAGTAATGGTGGCCGCGATCTGTACTTCTACCGCTTAAAGGTGATTAACGAAAATGACGAAACGAATTATTACTACGAATTTTATTCAGACATCATCACGTTGCGTCGGAATCCAGAAGATCCTGTCACCGTGCACAATCTCTATCCGAATCCATTTACCGATCATGTGAATATTACATTTAATGATGTCGTAGACCAAAATGTTTTGTTCGAAGTCTTCGACCTTGCGGGTAGGCGTGTTCTGGAGAAGACCACTTTTGTCAACAGTCCGTTTTACCTGCTACAGTTATCTAAGTGGCCCCAGGGCGTCTATTATCTGAGCATCAGGATCGGAGCGGAAGAAGAGAAAGTTTATCCAATGCTAAGTCGCTGATTAAGCTCGGGCGCATAAACCTAACATTGGCCGCAAGTGCACCTACATGTACTACTTTCCATAAGACCATATTGATCCGTTTCTCAGAGATAACGGCTCTTCTCAAGCTCGTTGGAGAATACAGGCCGTACCAGTTCTGCGACGTCCAGCATCATGGATTCGTCACTGGGAAAGGGCACCATACCGATATGTATCCGATCGCCATTCTCGAGTGCACGGTCATCACCGAAGAAGGACTGTGCCTGATGGTAAAACTTTGACTCCACATATACAGGCTGTGTTTCGAGAATTTGCCCTGTAAGCATGTCCTGAAGTTCTACATGGCCACGGAGTAAGACAATTTTTTCCTGATATGTTTTGAGGACAATAGCCCGCACTTCGAGATAGCGCGGGATCTTCAGATCGTTGCCTGCGGTGTCTTTTGCCACATTACCTCGTCCATCGAGGACATAATCCCATCCATCCTGGATTTTCTTGTGTCGTTTAATCTCTTCTTCACGGATCATTTCAGGACCAAGTTCCATCGCATTCACCACGAGTCTCGCGACGTAGTCCAATGACAGATCATCCTGCTTGCTCGTAAAGTATTGTGTCCAAAAGGCATTTTTTACAGGAATACTTTCTTCCAGAACATTTGCCACATACCCAGGTATAAACTGACGCGCTTTGTTGTCTACAGTCAGCAACACGCGGATAGTACCAATTTGACGTGCTTCATTGCGCAAGGCAAGTGCATCGCGATAGCCAACTCTGTAATCAAGGACCTCCTGAAATTTTTTGTAGGCTGTTTGTGCAGAAACTTTGTCTCCTGCACGACCACTATATAAAAAGTTCAGTCCTTCTTCGTAGAGTTTCTCGACAATTTGGTTTTCTGCATGGTGAATGATTTCGTGCGTCTTCACAAAT
>DATDQA010000242.1:0-4059 GCA_035292505.1 Saprospiraceae bacterium
AGTAAGAGAATATTCTTCATGCGCATCTCAGGATGAAATTTATCGTGTGATAACAATTTTACCTGTCGCGGTAGCGACCCCATCTTCGAAAAGCAACAATACTATGGCTACTCAAAATCACGCACAGACAATGAAAAGGAACAGTTTCTTAAAGCAGCCATGCGGGTAGTTGGGTAGTCGATTAAAGTCTTCATGATGAATCGAGTTTAAAATGAAGGATATGGAAAGGACATTTCAAATATACGCGGTACGATTTGATAAATGCAATACCGTGATCAAATAATTCACCCGTTTTGACAAAATGCCGACATCTTTATCATTTGAGACATTAGCACAATGTTTTGCATAGAATTCGACACAGAACAGCCTGAGCTTTTAATCGGCTTGCTTTCTACATATCCCTTTGAGGGTTTCCAGGAATTTGAGGAGAGAGTCGAGGCTTATATTGAGAGTGTAGCATGGAATGCAATTGAAAACGATGTGCTTGCTGCCATCGAAGGGATTTCAACATTAAGAAAAGCGGATCGACTTCCTGACAAAAACTGGAACGCCGTATGGGAAGCATCCTTCTCTCCTGTGATCATTGATGACTTCTGCGCGATCCGTGCTAGTTTTCATCCTCCAATCACGACATGTCAGCATGAAATCATCATAGATCCAAAGATGGCGTTCGGCACAGGTCATCATGAGACGACGGAATTGATGATCCGTCAAATGCATAATATGGATTTTGCAGGCAAGACGGTTCTGGATCTTGGATGTGGTACGGGTATTCTTGCCATCCTCGCTGTGAAGCTGGGCGCCACAGAGGTTATCGCGGTTGACAATGATCCTGAAGCAGTGAGTAACGCGAAAGAAAATTCTACCATCAACGGCGTGCACATCACCTGCATCCATGGTATCATCGAAGACTTGCCAACACATGGATATGATCGCGTCCTTGCCAATATCAATCGCAATGTGCTCCTGGAGATCATGCCCGATATAAAACGAGTACTACGACCGGATGGCATTCTCCTTCTCTCTGGTATTTTGGTGGAAGACAAGGCAGTTATTGAACGGACGGCTCATCTTGAAAATCTTTATCGGCAAAATGAACAATCCCTTGGCGAGTGGCTTTCAATATTGATGATGGTTGATAAATGATGCTTCAATCACCCATCACCCATCACCCATCACCCATCATTCATCATTCACCCATCACCCATCACCCATCATTCATCACCCATCATTCATCATCCATTCTTTCAACGTCCGATACACCCGCTCCGTAGGTAATCCCATGATGTTGGTATAGCTGCCTTCAATGCGGGTGATTTTACAACGGCCGATCCACTCCTGGATTGCATATGCCCCTGCTTTGTCAAATGGTTTGAAGTGGTCGATATAAAATTCGATTTCCTCATCTGTGAGCACAGTGAACGTGACATAGGAAATTTCAGAGAAGGATACGCGCTTCCGTGCATCCTGGATGCATACACCGGTGACGACATCATGTCTTTGATCACTCAACAATCGGAGCATACGCCATGCATCGTCCTTGTCCCCGGGTTTGCCAAGGACTACGTTGTTGCAGATCACAAGGCTGTCTGCTGCAAGGATGATTCCCTGGGGTATGTGCTTCAGTGCCTGTTCAGCCTTGCGCTCCGCCAGGTGTTGTGCGATATCTGTATTTGGGAGTGCTTCAGAATAGTCGGATTCGTCAATTTCACTATCGACGAGTGCAAAAGGGACGCCACAGGATTGAAGCAACTCCTGACGTCGTGGTGACTTTGAAGCGAGATATATAAAAGGGAGTTTGAGCATGGGGTGCAATAATGCAGATTTTACAGGACAATACACAGCGTTCCGGAAAGCATGGCAGATTTCAATAAAAGAGATGTGATGTGAAAGCCTGCCCTATCTTTTGCGTTTACGATGAAATAGATGAACCCTCCGAGGAGTATCGCGATGGTCCCAACCCAGAAGGTAAACGCGACTGTTTCTGTCCATGAAACCCTGATATCCGGATGGAAGAGCCCGACGATACTCAATATCAACAGTATTGCCACAACCGCTTTTGTGCCAGGGATCCCCAATACCAACGGGAGTGTGCGGTCTCCTACTTGCCCGTCGCCATACATATCTTCCATGTCCTTCACGATCTCACGGATGAGTGTTATAAGAAACGCGAAGATGATGAGCCAGCATAAATCCTCAGGCATGGTTGAAAATGGTCGCACAGGAAACCAAAGGATCACGATGACCCCTGCGCAAAAGGAGCTTACTGCCAGGTTACCAATAAGCGGAAGCCGCTTCAGGTATCTTGAGTATGCCCACAACAGCAACGTGACTCCTGCATAGATCCATAAAAAATGCATAGACCAGTTGATCAGAAAGATCGTGCAACAGGCACCGAAAACAATGAACAATATGTAATTGCGACGCACAAACTTTGGTGAATGCTCTCCCGTGTTGAGTACATTTTTTCTTCCATTCAGTCGATCTGCATCACGATCCCACAGGTCATTGATGTAGTATCCTGCAATAGCAGCAGACATCGTCATCAGAATTAACAATGTCAAAAAGAGATAGCCTTCGAATGTATCACCAGGAGAGACCGGTTTTACAAATACAAAGTATCCAATTATTTGTAGGCATAAGATGATGACAAGATTCGGCCACCGGATCAGACTGAGTTCCGTTTTCCATGAAAACGTGGAAACTGGTTCTGCGATTACCTGCATTGCAGGAGTGAAAATAAGCGGTAAGTACGAATGAATTATCGGGAGCCCAGTTTGGCATGAAGTGCCTGTGCATCTGTATGATAACGATGCCCGGACAATTTCGCGATTCTTTCCAGGGCGATATGCGCATCTTCTGTCTTCTGCTGTTTCAGAAGGAGCCAAACCTGGTACCAGTCTGCAACTTCACTCCAGCGAGGATTAGAAGAAGCACGAACTTCATCGAGCAGAGTATTTGCTTCGATATATTTTTCGGATTCCAGATAAGACAATCCGAGATAGAGGCGATCCACTGTCTGGACAGAATCTAATTGTGAAAAGAGTGTTATTGCCTGCGCATACTCCCTGAGTTCATAGGATTGGTAGGCTTTTTCACGTGTGGAAAATTCTCCTCCTGATTTTTCAATAGGTAATACGACATTGGGAAATGACCTGTATTCTGCAAGGAGTGTATCCGACTGTTGGTTCGGAAATAACCAAAGTACTGCTGATACTAACAATGCTACACCAGCTGCAGCAGCCAACCAGATGGGACTGATCAATCTCCTGCGTCCCCCAGCACGATCTATCTCTCTAAATTTCCGGTGCATGGATGTATGAAAGGCTTTTCTGCCGGCTTCGCGCGCTGCGATACGTAATGCAAAGGCTTCTTTCCAGGCCGGCTCATTGGCAATCAACTCTGCTACTTCCGTGCGTTCTTCTGCATTGAGCTCTGAGGCCATATATAGATCAATGCGGTCCAGTTGTTCGTCTGTCAATGCGTTCATTAGCCAGTTGATTGTACAAGTTCTTTGAGTCGTTTCATACATCGTGATTTGTGGGCTTTCACCACATTTTCATTCTTATACTTCAGCCTTTCCACGATGTCCTTCACACTACACCGCTGATAATAAAACAGCACGATGATATCCTTACAGCCTTCACCGAGGACATCCATCACCTGCTCGACACGTCCGAGAAGCGCTTCTTCAGGCGCTGCATATTCTTCGTCCGGCGTATCCATGAGCGGTGTCAACTCAGTCCATTCTATATGTTTTTGTTGCTTGCCCAGTCGGGTCAGCAGCTTATTCTTTCCAATTGCGCAGAGCAAGGTCGAAATCGAGGCACGCGTCGTATCATAACGTCCGTCAAGCCAGATATCATAGAAAGCCAGCAAGGAGTCGTGATACACCTCTACATGATCCTCTGATCTTCCGCCGAATTTCCGGACATAACCCATGAACACCTGCTTGTACTTGCTGTAGAGTACGGCGAGGGTGCGTTCCGGATCTCTCCGGAGGTCTTCCAGGAGACCTGCATCTTCCTTTCCATGCACGTTGCTCATGATTCTCAATTC
>DATDQA010000243.1:0-15198 GCA_035292505.1 Saprospiraceae bacterium
CACCCTTTACGCTCTATCCAGAAGCCTTTGCTAAACAATACTGCAAGTCCGATCGACCTCCTGTGTTGGATCATCCTGCAATTCCAAACATCCGTCCGATAGAGCGAACACCATACGCGTCCACATTTGGATCAAACATTCACACGCTCTATGAAACCGGTTTACGGCCTTCTGAAAAGACTCCTTGCACTCATCATCCTTAGCTTGAGTGATGCGATTCTGGTTGCTCAAGCCCGGATCATTCTATACATATTTACCATACAGAGAAGTGACAACTTTGACAAAGTTGTCAAATCTGTATAATTTACAGGGGTCAACTCAGGGCGTATATGAAATGTCTGTCCAAAATGCTTTTGATGGTAGCGGCATTTGCCTGTTTCAGCGCGATTAAGCTTCATGCCCAGGAGGTCGTTCGTGGTGTAGTGCTGGACAAAAGCACGAAAGGAGCGCTGATGGGCGCAAATGTGATCGTTCAGGGTACAACAAACGGTACTACGACAGAATGGGATGGGTCGTTTCTCCTGAAGGTGGATAATATTCCTGCCACACTCGAAGTCACCTACACGGGATTTAATTCCGTCTCCATCGTTGTCTCCAATCCGCGGGAAAAGATAGAAGTTGCCCTTGAGTCTTCATCTGTCATCATAGAGACAGTACATGTGGTGGGGAGCAGGGTATCTGAAAAGAGGAAAGAATCGCCTCTCACCGTAGAATCACTCGATCTTGTAGCAATAAAAGAATCCACTTCTAATGATTTCTATGAAGGTCTCGGATCATTGAAGGGTGTTGATCTTACTACCGCGAGCCTTGGATTTACAGTCATCAATTGCAGAGGATTCAACAGTACAAGCCCGGTGCGCTCACTTCAGATTATAGACGGTGTAGACAACCAGGCACCCGGACTTAATTTTTCACTTGGCAACTTCCTTGGCGCTCCGGAGCTCGATGTATTGAAAGTGGAATTGATCCAGGGAGCAAGCTCAGCCTTCTTCGGACCTAATGCTTTCAATGGCGTCATCGATATCCGGACGAAAGATCCTTTCTTACACCCAGGACTGGCGGTGACTTTTAAATTTGGTGAGCGAAATCTGTTGAAAGGTGAACTGCGCTATGCACATGCCTTTAAGGACAAATTTGCTTTCAAAATCAATGGTGCATACATGCGGGCAGATGATTGGCAGGCAACGAATCTTGATCCAACATATCAGTCTGATGATGATGAGACAAATCCCGGGGGATATGACGCCGTAAATATATATGGTGATGAAAGTGCGAGCGGACAGGCTTTCTCTGGTGCAATTGAACGCATTGACTATCCCGGCCTTAAGACCTTTTACCGCCGCGGATATGCTGAAACCGACCTAGTAAACTACGACACCAAGAACTGGAAAGGAAATCTCGGACTCTACTACAATATCAACCCCGAAATTCAGGTGATTGGAGGCTTCAATTTTGGTTCAGGCACGACGGTTTACCAGGGAGAAAACCGTTTTCGCCTTGAGGATATCTTCTTCTGGCAGGGCAAGTTTGAGGTAAAACAAGAGGACAAGTTTTTCATTCGTGCATATATCACTGAAGAGGATGCCGGAAAAACCTATGATGCCTATGCAACAGCGTTGAGATTGCAGTCTTCTGCAAAAATTCATGACGACTGGAATGGAGATTATGTACAATACTGGCAGACATTTGTGACTCCTGATGTGCGCAGGCTCGAAGGATATCCTTCCGGATCCCCTTTCAATTTTGAACAACAAGAACTTGTCCTCGCGCAAAATAACGATGCACTGGTGGCCTGGCATGCACAAGCGCAGGCTTATGCAAACCGAAAATCTCCGAATAAACCCAATCTCCCGTTCTTTGAACCAGGTACCGCCAGATTTGATTCGTTGTTCAATATCATTATCCACAATCTATCCAATGATCCTGACAATCCTGGTACCCGATTTTATGATAAATCCGGCCTGATACACGTGCACGGAGAATATCAAATAGAGTCTCGCTTTGCAAACTTCACTACCGGTGCCAACTTTCGTCAATATAATCCTGATTCGAAAGGCACGATTTTCAGCGACACGATGGGCACTAAAATCACCAATAGTGAGTATGGTGTCTATGGCGGCATCGACAAGAAACTAATTCCGACTAAGTTGAAGCTGAATGCTACTGTACGGCTGGATAAGAATGAGAATTTTGACCTGGTGGTTTCCCCGGCAGCTTCGCTGGTATATACACCGAGCATCAACAATGTGTTGCGTATCTCATTTTCCTCTGCAGTGCGCAACCCTACCCTTTCAGATCAGTATTTGTTCCTGGATGTTGGTCGCGCTCAATTACTCGGGAATATTTCCGGATACGAGGATCTGATCACTCCTGCATCCTTCATAGACTACCTCAATACACTGAATCGCGACACATTGGTGTATTTTAATGAACCAGCCATTCAGCCCGAGAAAGTAAAGTCATTGGAATTGGGATATAGAGGTACGTTATTTGAACGGCTTTGGGTCGATGCAGGATATTATTATAGCTGGTACAGAGATTTTATTGGATATAAGATCGGCATCACGTCTGGTTTCAATATCTTCAATTTCCCGGTAAATCCAAGGATACTCCGGATTTCTACCAATGCAGAATCACAGGTAACCACACAGGGATTTGGACTTGGTGCGAATTATTTTATCGGAACATACTATAGTCTTTCCGGAAACTATTCCTGGAATGTGCTCAATAAAAAAGGTACCGACGATCCGATCATCCCCGCATTCAACACACCTGAGAATAAATTTAATGTCGGATTTTCAGGAAGAGGGATGCCATTGAACGTGGGCTTTGCCCGGTTTAAGAGCTTTGGTTTCAATGTCAATTACAAGTGGATTCAGGGATTCCTTTTTGAAGGATCACCTCAATTTACCGGAGAAATTCCGACGTATGATCTTCTGGACGCGCAGATGAACTGGACGGTAGAGAGATTAGGGCTCACGTTAAAAGTCGGTGCGTCGAATGTGCTCAACAAAAAGCAATTCCAGACCTACGGCGGGCCGAGAATTGGTCGCCTTGCGTATATTTCCTTCCTTTATGAGAGCAGGGATTCGGGGCGGGACTAAATAACTCTCCAACTTAAAATGAAACAAACCAAAATTTCTCAAAATGAAAAAGATCTTTACTCTTTTCCTTGCAGCTTTAGCAGGTAGTTCGGTGATTGCACAAAACGAGCGATACATCGATGAAGTATTTACTGACGTAGTGAAGATTGAAAATCAGATCTACAGTGTTAATGTGACCGTGGTCACAGGGGCACCTGCTCCTGATTCCCTAAGGTTTGATCTCTACCTTCCTGCAGGAGACACTTGTACGTTGCGTCCCCTGGCTGTGGTTCTGCACACAGGGACTTTCTTGCCACGTGGATTATTTGCACCAACCGGCGATAAGAACGACTATGCCAACGTGCGCACATGTGAAATGTTGGCGAAACGCGGTTATGTGGCAGCGTCAATCCAATATCGGAAAGGATGGAACCCGATTGCTCCTAGCGACATCGAGCGGCGCAGTACCATTATCAATGCAGCGTATCGATCGATACAGGATATGTATGCCTTTCTCCGATTCATGAACATCACTGTGATCAACTTCGGGAATCCTCATAAGGTTGATATGAATCGGGTAGCGATATTCGGCATTGGCACCGGTGGCTTTGTCGGCTTCAATGCTGCAGTATTAACACAGGAAGAAATCTATATCGACAAATTCAAGAATCCTGTGACTGGCGTTCCGTTTATCGACACACTACTTGTTGGTGATCTGCACGGCATAAAACCAGGTCTGATCAATGTACCTAATCATGTGGGCTACAGTGATGATTTTCACTTTGCCTTCGGCCTTGACGGGGCTATCGGTGATTCAACATGGATTGCGGATGGGAATTCGGTACCATTGGTGGCAGCAGGGACTGTGACGCACCCGACGACACCCTTTGGCATCGATCCGGTGACGGGTCTGCTCAATTGTGACTTACCAGTATTCGCCGGAGCGGGAACAGGGACATTTGTTGTGAACATTGCCGGTACGTTGTGTATGATGACCAAGGCGAATGAGTTGGGAGTGAATGATCCTTTGAACAAATTTGCCTATGACGATCCTGTATCAGTAGCCTTGCGCGTAAACCCGAATGCCTTTGGACAGGAACATACATGGGCAATCAATCTTCCCGGACCGCAGACAGGTCCCTGGGAGTACTGGGATTCCACCTTCTGGAAAACAATCCCTTTCCCGTTGAATCCCCTCATCTCTATTCATGATGCGGCCATTGCCACAAACCCCGATATGTCGCTGGACAAAGCAAACCGCTATATCGATACGGCGATGTGGTATTTCGCACCAAGGGCTTATGCTGCATTGAAACTGGGCGAAGTTGTATGCTCTTGCGACGGGATAATACCTAATCTCCTTGTCGTCAATGATTTTGAATGTCAGAAGAACTTTAGTTTTGGAGCCGGTGCTGATCGCGTCATGATCATGAATAATCCGTATCCTGATGCCGATAATGACTCAGAGAAAGTTGGCGCTTATCTTGATCCGCCGGCAGATCCCTGGGCTGCATTATGCGTGAATTACGATACCCCGATAGATTTAAGTGTGTACAATCAGTTTGAATTGCAGATCTATACAATGACAGACATCCCGGTTTTGTGTAAACTGGAAGGTGGTGCCAGTCCTGGATATGAGACCTGGCTGAATACATCAAACGCACAAACATGGGAAACCCTGCGCGCCGATTTCTCTTCGCAGGCGGCTGAAAATCATACACGCGTGTGCATCTTCCCGAATGGCGGCGTTGATGATCCCAATGAAACCACGTACTTACTGGACAATTTGCATTGGGAAATGACAAGCAGAGTGTTCTACCCGACTGTCGATGCACTTGATGTATCACCGAATCCGGCAGACAATATGCTGTATATCCGGAACCCAGGCCAGGCGGTGCATTTCAGATTGGTCAGTACTCTCGGTCAGTTTGTGAGGGATCAATATGCAGGAGGACAAGATATCGTATTCATGACGATGAGCGATCTCCATCAGGGCATTTACCTGTTAGGGGCATATGATGCAAAAGGTAAGTTGATTGCGAGTGCAAGGATCATGAAGAAATAAAGTTGGTCAGATTTGACAACTTTCGTTCAGATTTGACAACTTTCAGAAAGTTGTCAAATCTTTCTTTCCACGAACAAAAAAGGCTGATCATTGCTGATCAGCCTTTTTTGTGTGCGCTATCTCTTCGATTCGATACGATATTAAACCATCACATCCTGCGTCACAGGATAAATCCAACCTCTTGTATCGAGCACCGTACCATCGCGCAAGCCATTGATTTCTTCTTTAATCAATTTTGAGACATCGGTTGACTTCGGAAGTTCCATGACGAGATCCTTGTACTTAATCTTATCTACATGGGCGACAAGTGCCGCGGTGCCTGCACCAAAACACTCTTTCAGATCGCCCGAGTTGTATGCATCGACAACCTCATCGATGCTGATCCTGCGAATCTCGACTTCGATCCCTCTGTCCTGTGCGATTTCGATGATCGAAGCACGTGTGACGCCTTTGAGAATTGTTCCTGTGGTCGCGGGGGTTACCAGTTTATTGCCAAGCACGAAGAATATATTCATTGTACCTACTTCCTGGATGTATTTGAATTCCTTTGCATCCAACCAAAGCACCTGGTCATATCCTTGTTGTCTGGCTAGCATCTGTGGATATAAGGAACGGCCGTAATTACCGGCTGTTTTTGTTTCACCTACCCCACCCTGTGCGGCACGTGAGTAAGTAGTCTCTGCAAGCAAAGACACTGGTTTATTGTAGTATGGTCCCACCGGAAGTGTGATGATGAGGAATTTGTATTTCTCCGATGCCCGCACACCGATGAATTCATCTGTGGCAAACATCAAGGGTCGGACATACAAGGTACTTCCACGCTGCTTGGGAATCCACTCACGATCAATACCGACGAGTTTCGATATGACTTCAACAAACATCTCCTCAGGAACTAGCGGCATGCACATTCTTTCTGCCGAAGCATTTAAGCGTTTTGCATGCAGATCAGGACGGAATAGGACAGCCGTGCCATCCTGAGTCATGGATGCTTTGAGTCCTTCGAAGATGGATTGACCATAATGCAATGCCATCAATGCGGGATGCACCGAAAGCCTGTGCACGGGGGTAATCTCGAAATTCGACCATGTGCCGTTGATAAAATCGGCACTGAACATGTGATCAGCAAAGATTTTTCCGAACGGGATGTTCTTAAAATCTACTTCGCTGAGACGTGAGTTTTCCGTCAAAGTCACTTTAATGTCCATCATCTGGTTGTAATTTTTGACAAAAATAATTTATTTTCCTTAATATTACAAATATTTTGTGCGGGCATTGAAAATATATGTGATACAGAACTATATGCTGTTATTACACTAATGACGAACTAATATTCTGAAAAGAACCTATGAAATGCTCCTATTATTTCTGGCCGGAAACTCAAATTGCATGGTCGGATTGTTCCGGCGCAAACGCTAAACGCACACTTGTGTTGTCTTCTGATACTGAAATACGTGGGAATCTCTCTTTCCTCAAGAAAATCCTGCGCGCAGTTGATCTTGACTTTGACAAAGACATCCATTTTATGTCTGCACCGGTCAATCTGCAAATTCAACTGATGTCAGATTCCCATCTCACACAATATAGCAAACTCGTCCTTTTCGGCATAAGACCCTCTCAGATAGGAATATGGTCTGGTGACAAAGTCGGATGCCATGTTCTTTCTTTTGAAAGCCTGGTATGTGTGGTAGCCCCGGCCTTGCAGGACATTGAGAGACAACCCGAGCATAAAAAGGTATTGTGGTCGGCACTTAAGCAGGTATTTCAGAAACAGGATTGAGAACGTGCACACTCTGATCTTTGCCACAACTAATACCCATAAGGTTGCTGAAGTAAAAGAGATTGCAGAAGCCCAATTGCGCATCCTCTCTCTCAAGGATGCAGGTTATAGCAATCTCATCCTCGAAGAGACTGCAGGAACACTACGTGGGAATGCGCAACAAAAAGCGCAAACACTCTATGATCTGACCTGCGAGGACTGTTTCGCTGAGGACACAGGTCTTGAGGTCGACGCCCTGCATGGCGCACCTGGTATATACACTGCGCGCTATGCCGGAGCTGAAGGCGATCCAGTGAAGAACGTCCAAAAACTCCTGGATGAAATGTCCGGAGTTACCGTGCGGACTGCGCGTTTCAGAACCGTGATCGCACTCATAGTTCAAAAAGCAATGTATTTCTTTGAAGGCACAGTGGAGGGAAGAATTGCCGAACAACCACGTGGTACAGGTGGATTCGGATATGATCCTGTCTTTATTCCGGATGGGTACGATCAGACCTTTGCAGAGCTCGTTCCGGAGATTAAGAACAATTTGAGCCACAGGTCACAAGCGGTCTGGAAAATGATTGTATTTCTAAAGTCCGATATCTACATATAGAAATCCAGGATGCACGCCGTTCCGAAAATAATGCTTGCAATCCCATTTGTTGTGAAGAAAGCGAGGTTGACGCGGCTTAGATCATGTGGTTTTACCAGGCGATGCTGATACCATAACAACGCAAGGAAGGCAATCGCACCGAGATACAATAACCAGCCTAAACGAGGATTCTCTTTCGTCAGAATAATCACAACGGCGATGAGCAACAGGGCGCATAACAGGTGAGAAAAGGTGGAAAGTCGCAACGCACCCATAGGACCTAACCATACCGGAACAGAATATAATCTCTTCTCTTTGTCAAAATCCACGTCCTGCATCGCATAAATGATGTCGAATCCACCTACCCAGAATAACACCACAGCACCGAGAAGGCATGGAATAAGATCAAACTCTGCAGTGACCGCCAGATAGGCTCCTACCGGCGCCAGAGCTAATCCAAGACCAAGCACAAAATGGCTTAGCGCTGTAAATCTTTTCGTATAACTATAGCCCAGGATTACTGCAAGAGCAACCGGCGAGAGATAAAAGCAAAGAGTGTTAATGAAGTAAGTCGTAGCCACAAATAGCAGCGCACAGGCGACCACAAAGAGTAAAGCCGCTCTGGGAGAAATCACACCCGTAGGAATCTCTCGTCTGTTTGTACGGACATTTTGTTCATCAAGATGCATATCGGCATACCTGTTGAATGCCATCGCTGCGCTACGTGCAAAAACCATACACAACACAACAAGGCCAAATAATCCCCATTGGATGCCCTGATGCGTTGCGTGAATTCCTAAGAAATACCCTACAAGGGCAAATGGCAGTGCAAAAACCGTGTGTGCGAACCTGATTAATGAGAGATATTCCTTCATGACTTCCCGGTGACTTAAGGGTGGAAAGATATTTTAATCTGAAGAATCATCTCAGGAGTCCCGATATTCTTGGAACGTCCCATTTGCTATCATCCACGAAGGACACGCCTCCTGCCCCAAAGGGATGCCTATGGCACCGGCATAGGCAGGAATTTTCACCAAAGAAGAAATGCACGAAGTAATTCGTGTCTTGGATTTTAGTGTGTTTTCGTATGGTTCGTGGAAAAATCCAAACAAGGTCAATTTCCAGGTTTAGCGAGTGAGTCACTACCGATATTCTAATCTTCAAATCCACCTTAACAAACCTTTTAAAATCAAAGCGAGTAAAAACAAAAAGGGCCTGCACCACTTGGTACAAGCCCTGTATATATGAAGATAGAAACTTCTTTATTGAGCAGGTTTCTCTGCATCTCCGGCAGCAGGAGCCTTGCCAATCACATTTCCTGAGATCGTCAGGAATGTTTGAGCAGGATCCGTATTTGCATTGATGGTCACGCGTTTTGTTTGCTTGCCTGTTTTTCCTTTTGAGTTGAACTCAACCTGGATCTCGCCTTGCTCACCCGGAGGAATTGGTGTTTTGGGCCACTTTGGTACAGTACATCCACAGCTACCCTTTGCATCCTTAATCACAAGAGGTTCTTTTCCAGTGTTTGTGAATTTGTAGATGTGTGTGACCATTTCGCCTTCATCCACATCGCCAAAGTCAAAGGTGGTTTCTCCAAAACTGAGAGTTGTCAAAGGACCAGTGGGAACTTCGACAGCAGGCTGCCCTTCGCTCACAGGTGTCGCAGACGCAGTAGAGCCATCTGTAGCAGAAGAAGGAGCAGTAGCAAGACTTTCGGTTGTTTCATCTGTCGCTGCATTACCCTCATTTTTACATGCTGCCAGAGCCAGCATCCCTGCGAATGCGAGAGCTCCTAAATGTAATTTTTTCATGATTTCGTAATTAAATTGGTGTGTTGATTAAATATCGAACACAAATCTACTATGCGATCAAGGTTGGCTCTGTCAACGCCCTGTTAACGATATGCAAAATAATACCCGCCGCTTTGGTCAGAGTACAGTGCTCAATGGCAGTGTTACCAGAATATGTACCCAGGCGGATACGCCGGTCCGTCGTTACACTATAGGGTTGAACCCGCGCAGATCTGTTGAAAGGTAATAATGCGACATTCTGAAATACCGCTTTTGGCTATCCTTTTCTGTGGACCCAGGAAGTAAAGTCATCCAGGGACTTACAATTCAGGCACATGGATCGGGGGAGTCCTCCACGCCTCGCTGCGTAGATACCAAACCGCACATTGTGTATACTTTCCCGGCTGTGTGCATCAGGATTGATTGCAATCAGGACGCCTTTTTCGAGTGCATATGGAATGTAGCTACTGTCAATATCCAGACGCTGTGGATTCGCATTGAGCTCGATCACGACTTCATTTTGTGAGCAGGCATCAATGACTTTCTGATGGTCAATGGGGTAACCCTGTCTTGCAAGCAGGAGTCGTCCTGTTGGATGCCCAAGGATACGCGTGTATGGATTCTCGATTGCTTTGATCAACCTCACCGTAGATTTTCCGAGGTCCATTTTGAGAGAAGAGTGAATCGAGGCAATGACAAAATCAAATGCACGCAACACATCTTCTTCGTAATCCAGCGAACCATCACTGAGAATATCTGATTCAATCCCTTTAAAAATGCGAAACGGTGCAAGCAATACATTCAGATTATCAATTTCTTTCCATTGCTCCATGACTCGCTCACTGGAGAGGCCCCGGGCATACACGGCCGACTTCGAATGTTCCGTGATTCCGATGTATTTATAACCAGCATCCCGGGTAAATTCTGCCATCTCCTTCAATGAGTGGAGCCCATCGCTATAGGTACTATGACAATGCACGATACCAACGATATCTGGCTCAATAATCAAATCCGTATACTCTCCCCGCATAGCCCTTTCAAGCGTCTCCACTCCTTCCATGAGTTCAGGAGGAATTTCCGGAACGACAGACATTTTCCCTGCCGTTTCCATAAAATTCTTGTCACCGGTAAGTCTGAATTTTGTGGATTCAAAAGCTGCAGGTGTCGAGAGATGGAGAGTGAAATTGTACATCTCATGCGCAACACATTCAAAGGGGGGTGTCTTGTTCAACACAACAATGTCTTTACACCTGTCGATTTCTTTAGCCCTAATGTTTCCTTCAGCAAGAAATTCCAACTTCCTGACGATCGGACATTTCCTGGCAAATTCACCTACCAGGGCAATCCTTCCGGAAAAGACGGACCTGAGTGATTGCATGATCCTTTCGGCCCCAGGCTCGATGGCCGCCCATAAATACTTCCCTTCTGACTCCAGGTGATATTCAACTTGTTTTTTGATTTCTGCTTGTGTTTTCAGACCAAACCCACTTAGCCCCACAAGCCTGTTTTCATTGCATGCATAAAGTAGTTCTCCTGGTGTCTCGATACCCATCTCTTTCCAAATCGCCTTTACCTTGCCTGCACCAAGTCCTTTGATCATAAGCAGTTCACGGATCCCTTCAGGAGTTTTAGCTGCATATTGCCCGAAGCGTTCCATTGATCCTTTTCCGAGGAGTTCTCCAATCTTCTCTGCAGCGGATGTTCCGATGCCCTTTATTTTAGCGATCTCATCAGCGGACATTTCTGCGACAGGTTTGTCCAGCCGCTTCAGTGCATCATAGGCATTGCGATAGGTGCGAATACGAAATTCATTCTCACCATGCAACTCCATCATTTTTGCCAATAACTGAAATGTCTTGGCGATTTGCCTATTCGTCATCATCTTGTTGCTTCTTTTTGGGTGTAATCTATGCGCAAGATATCTTGCGAGATACAAAACGCGATCACCGGATGCATTTTCGCCTCTATTATGCGCTTTGGGCACTTATTGCCGTAATATATATTTGCAATCTGACTATCGACGTGATGGAAGTCGATGCCGCTCAATATGCCTCCATTGCTTTAGAGATGAAAGACAATGGCAGTTATCTGCAGGTCTATCATCGCGGTGAAGACTACCTGGACAAACCTCCACTGTTGTTCTGGCTATCATCAGCCTCCTTTAGACTTTTGGGAATCAGCAATTTCACTTATAAACTGCCTGCTCTTCTAGCTCTGTTGCTTGGACTTTGGTCCACATACCGGTTCACCCTCTTATATGACAAGAAGGAGACTGCTCTGATGGCTGTAACTATCCTTGCATCCACCCAGGCATTTTTCCTGATGTCCAATGATGTACGTACGGATGGCTTACTGACAGGCTTCGTGATGTTTGCCGTTTATCAATGTTCTGCATATCTCAGACAACCCAAATGGCGTTACCTGGTCTTGGCAGGTGTAAGCGTTGGCTTTGCGATGCTGGCGAAAGGTCCGATTGGTGCGATCATACCGGCTATTGCGCTTGGGGCAGACAGATTATTCAAAGGCAGATGGAGAGATCTGATCAACATACGGTGGATTGTCGTAATACTTACGGCAATCATCGTACTGATACCGATGTGCTATGGCTTGTATACGCAATTTGATTTGCACCCGGAGAAGATTGTCTATGGTCTTCAGGGTCCTTCGGGACTTGAGTTTTTTTTCTGGACACAGAGTTTCGGCAGGATCACCGGTGAAATCTATTGGGACAATAATACACCTTGGTATTTTTTCTGCTTGACATTCTTATGGGACTTTATGCCATGGGCACTGATCTTTGTGGCCGCATTCGTGTATGCAGTGAAAGGGATTCTGAAGCGTGAAAAAACAAACCACGACTACCTTGCGCCACCGCGCTCCGTCGCTGAAGCTATGAAGCGCAAGCGACTGAAGCCAGCGATGACGGCACGCGGTCGCAATGCTTCGGCAGTTAATAAAGAACACAAAGAACACGAAGGTGATCAAGCCCCTGAAGGAGATATCCTGCGTGAGAGAAAGGTATATCCTGAATATTTGACTATCAGTGGCTTTGCTTTTGTAATGATTCTCTTCTCGTTTTCAAAGTACAAACTACCACACTATATCTTTCCATTGTTTCCGTTTGCTGCGATCCTTACTTCAAGATATCTGGCCACAAGGATTAACAAATCCAGTCGTCTACTCACTTTTGCACAACTTATCCTTATGCATGCTTTCTTTGGAGCCATGGTGTTTACCTTTCTCAAGGCATTTCCACCAAAGAATTATGTGCTACCCGTGATCCTCTGTACAGGCTATCTCATCATGTGGGTTGCATTCATATATCCACGACAATCGACCTATCGGATATTCCTAACAGGGTGTATTACTGCCATTACGTTCAACATGTTTCTGACCCTGCATCTCTACCCAAACCTGATGCAATTTCAGGCAGGAACGCATGCCGGAAGGATGATCCGGGAAGACAGACTGCACTCTGAGCGCTTGTATTTCTGTTATCCGGATCCTTCGTATAGTCTTGATTTCTATTCAGGTCAATACATTCCGAATCTATCACAGGATGACCTCCGACAAGTTCCCTCGCGTTCCTGGATCTACACAACAGAAGAAAATTTTTCGGAAATTATGCTGATAAGCAAAGGCGCAGAATACAGAATAATAAAGGAGTTCGATGACTATCACGTCAGTACATTGAAGCTGAAGTTCTTCCTCAAAGAATCGCGCGCAGGTCAGTTGAAAAAGCGTTTTCTGATCGAAAAGATATAGGAAATCGTTTTTGCTTGCTTTCGTTGAGGATGTGAAGAGTGTGTATTATTATCACACCCAAGCTTCCATTTTTACACTGCAGCAACTTATTTCAGCGTATCAGCATACATAAAAAGTTGCACAAGATCTGATTCATTATTCAGATCAAGTTTTTCTTTGGTGAGAAAATCCACGATACGCGGATCGTTGTCAAAAGCCTCCGCGATGCGTTTTTTCTGCAATTTCAACGGAATCAAAGCACCACTGCGTTTGAGGTAATAGTTTGAGAGATCCTTGAATCGCAAGATCGAAATCGTCTTGCCGACATCATTGAACTCTTTCTGGACTTTACCAATATCGCAGTCCCTGATCAGTGTCAACTGTTCTCCCAGGAATAAGATTGTCGCGTATTTGTCTGCCAGGTCCCGATGTGCACCACGTTGGAAAATAAGTTGAGATGCGGGAAACTGGTCAGCGAGATTTGGATTTTGATCGCGAAATACATCCACTCTCAGGTGCCAGCGCTTATCCAGTGCATATATTTTCTCGCCGGAACGCACTTCCATCTCATGCGCATATCCGTTATAATTCACCATGACATTATCGATCACCTTGCCATCACTTCTGAGAATGCTTCCTTTCACCCAATCCCGAAAATAATATGGACTCCCATCAATGTCGCGATACCTGCCCTGGTCTACAGGCTTACTATTCTGTACTATCAACGAGTCGGATTGGCCGAACACAGCAATACACCAAAAAAATATCCATGACGAGCCAAAGCAGCGTTTCATAAGCATGAGGCTCTATTGTACATAGAGCAACTCATCAAATTTCTTAAAAATCCTCTGGTAGATACCTGCACTGTCGCTGGAGAACCATGCTTCAGGATTCGAAGACGCATGCAGGACAAATGGCTTTGCAGTATCCGGCTGTGCATAGCAATCCACTCTGAGCGGAGTCAGGAGATTATTTCCGCTGATTTCCAGCGATTTGATAGGATTTCCAATGATTGGCGTATCGACATAGTCAGAACCGTAAATATTTGTCAATTGGGAGATATACTGGGCCGATTTCGTTGAATCCAGTTTCTCCATGCCGCCGCGATACCAGAGCCCGTCTTCCGGATTTTTACTGATGGCAATTTTCTGGCTTCCTTCGAGAACAGCAACTTCCCGGATATCTTCCTGATTCAGTTTGATCAATTCATTATTGCGGAACGTATTAAAGCCCTGGTTGAAGGACATGCTCATAAATCCATCAACGAGATACACAGCATCTTCATCCATCCTTCGCAGATACGAGGAGGCAGAGCGCCGTGCCTGGTCAAACTTAAATGTCCCTACGATAAAATCTGCGAGCTGTTTTTTGTTGTTGAAGACCTGGACACGACTACCCTTGTCATCTACTTCATACTCAGCCCACTTTTCTTTTGATTTCGATACAATTCGTTGGGAAGTGATCTCACTGAGTTGACCGAGCAAGCCCTGAACCTTATTGAAAGGTGTCTTCACTGTTTGATCACCCTTCGTTGCGGTCCATCCATCCGTTGTACGTCTTAGGATGATTTGCGTATTTTCCTCGGCCTTAGGATACAGATGCACTTCCGTGATCAATGCTGTATCAACTTTGACAACTTCAGGATCAAATGTACTCTCCCGATTGCCGGTAAAGAGCCTGGACAGCAGGTACACGCCAAGCAAGGCGGCAAAAATGATGATGAGTTTTTTATTGGTCATGCTTTGTAATCAGATTGGGAAATAGATTCATTGATAGTTGGAGGGGTGGCTCGCCCGATTGAATCGTTCGAGCGGGGATTTTATTCCCGCCCCGATTGCCACGATCACACATAACGCTCCTGCATCCTGTTCATTCGTACCGCACGATTCCGCTGACTTCTGAAAATACCATAGCCGATTGCCAGCAGAATGGGAAGAAAGAAGTTCAGATACTTCAAAAATTTCCGCTTCCCCTCTTCCAGTTCATCAATCGGTCTGGAACTTATTCCTTTAGTACGCAATGCACTCAGACCTGTGTCATCACTCAGCCACTCGATGGTATTGACAAGCAGGTTCACATTATCCGGATTGATCCCCCTTCCTCCGGCTGATATCGGAAAGTCACCATCACCAAACACCACGAGCTTTGATATTCCGCCGGCATCA
>DATDQA010000244.1:0-6138 GCA_035292505.1 Saprospiraceae bacterium
TTTGGGGAGGAGTTGTGTTCTTGGGAAATCTTCTTCCTCTGATGTTGGTTGCTCTCACTCCAATCGGTATTGCTCATGTGATCGCTTCTGTGTTGGTTGTCGCTGGAGTATATGCTACTGAAAGAATCTGGATTGAAGCGCCACAGCGCATTCCTTTGTCGTAAAAAATTGAAATCATCGTCTTTGAAATCAATTTAAAATCATGACAGAGATAGAATTCAATAAAGAAAAACACTGGGATACCGTGTATCAAAACAAATCTGGCGATCAATTGAGTTGGTATCAGGCATATCCGGGAGTCTCCATGCAGTTTATATCTCAATACGGGAGTGGTAAAGACGCACATCTGATCGATATCGGTGGAGGTACGAGTAATCTGGTCGATATCCTCGTGCAGAAGGGCTATGAGCATGTTGCCGTGCTCGATATTTCAACCGTTGCACTTGAGGGTGCCGGTGAACGACTTGGTGATAAGGCCCGGCAAATAGAATGGGTGCACAGTGATATCCTCGAGTTTCATCCAAAAGAGAAATACGACATCTGGCACGATCGCGCGGCCTTTCATTTTTTGACTGAGGAGAGGAAAGTTGAACATTATGTAAGGCTCGCTGCAGAGGCAATAAAAGATGGCGGCCTCTTGATACTGGGAACTTTCTCGGAGAAGGGGCCTGTCGAATGCAGCAATTTGCCTGTGCATCGGTATTCACAAGAGCAGCTGGAAGCTCTCCTTTATGCCTGGTTCACGAAGATCGAATGTATCAACACTGATCACGTCACACCGCGTGAGACTTTGCAAAACTTTACATTTTGTGCTTTCCGCCGAAATCAGGTACAAGCACTAAACTGAATACCAACATGAACAGGAAGCATACGTTGTTGGAAACAATCGCGGAAAAACTGCGCATCATTCCGGACTTGCATGAAGAAGAGTCGGAATTGGAGTCGTTGACAGAACCGGGTCAGCTCGAAGACTATCCTCCTCCGGAGCAATGGGATGATTGGGTAGAATATGATGCAAAGCGGTGGCCTGAGAAAGTGAAGAAGCATTACAGCATTGTGCCTACCACATGTTTTAATTGTGAGTCGGCCTGTGGCATGTTGAGTTACGTTGACAAGGAGACAATGCGCGTGCAAAAGTTTGAAGGCAATCCCTGGCACCCTGCAAGTCGTGGCAGAAACTGCGCAAAAGGTCCCGCGACCATCAATCAGATCAACGACACGGATAGGATACTGTATCCATTGAAACGGGTAGGTGAGCGCGGTGCCGGAAAATGGGAGAGAGTATCATGGGATAGTGTGCTGGATGATATTGCGAGTAAAATCCGCAAGGCAATTCAGGAAGGTCGTCACAATGAAGTCGCATATCATGTTGGTCGCCCCGGCCATGAAGGATATATGGACCGCGTCTTGCAGGCGTGGGGTATCGATGGACATAACTCACATACGAATATTTGTTCTTCCGGTGCTCGGTTCGGTTATGCGATCTGGTATGGACACGACAGACCTTCTCCTGACTTTGCCAATGCGAGATTTATTCTTCTCATCAGTGCGCACCTCGAAAGCGGACATTATTTCAACCCGCATGCACAACGGATCATCGAGGGGAAAATGGCAGGTTGTAAGTTGGCTACGATGGATCCGCGCTTGTCCAATACTGCAAGTATGTCTGACTACTGGATGCCTACTTATCCGGGAACTGAAGCAGCAGCTCTTCTTGCCATCGCCAAAATCATCCTGGAACATGATTGGTACAATCGGGACTATCTCGTGAAGTGGGTGAACTGGAAACAATATTTGAAAGCACAACATCCTGATGCCGCGGAGACCTTTGAATCGTTTATTGCATTTCTGAGAAAAGAATACGCAGCCTACACACCTGAATTTGCCGAAGCAGAGACTGGTGTCAAAGCATCTGTGATTCGGGAAGTTGCCAAAGGTATTGCTGAAGCTGGGACAAAATTCGCATCACACAACTGGCGCAGCGCAGGGAGTGGCAATCTCGGTGGATGGGAGGTAGCGCGCGGTCTGCATTTTCTGCATGTCTTGACCGGGAGCGTCGGAACAGTTGGCGGTACTTCACCGAACACCTGGAATAAGTTTCATCCGAAATTCTTTGATCATCCACCGGCACAGAAATTCTGGAACGAATTGCACTTCCCCAAAGAATATCCGCTGGCCTTTTTTGAAATGAGTTTCCTGCTTCCGCATATGCTCCTGGAAGGACGCGGTCGTATGGATATGTACTTCACCCGGGTATTCAATCCTGTCTGGACATATCCGGATGGTTTTACCTGGATACGGGCGCTTACCGATGAATCACTCTTCGGTTGTCATGCAGCACTTACTCCTACATGGAATGAGACAGCCTATTTTGCCGATTATGTATTGCCAATGGGACTTGCGTCAGAGCGACATGATCTCAATAGTTATGAAACACATAGCGGAGTCTGGATCGCGTTCAGACAGCCTGTATTACGCGAGGCAGCGAGACGCATGGGGCGCGAAGTCAGGTATACGTATGAAGTAAATCCGGGAGAGGTCTGGGAAGAAGATGAGTTTTGGATTGAATTGAGTTGGCGTATCGATCCTGATGGAGAATTGGGTATTCGCAAGCACTTTGAGTCTCCATATCGGAAAGGAGAGAAGATCACGGTGGATGAGTATTATCAATTTATTTTTGAACATACAAACGGTTTACCGGAGGCTGCAAAAAAAGAAGGATTGAGTGCCTTGGATTATATGCGCAAGTATGGTGCTTTTGTGGTGGAAGAAAGTGCATACCTCAAGAATGAAGAAAAGCTTGGTGAAACAGAGCTCGCCGGAAGTACAATTGATCAGTCGGAAGGGACAATCAGCAAAAATGGAAAAACCATCGGTGTATCTATAGATGGGATCGCCTACAAAGGATTTCCGACGCCTTCAGGCAAGAATGAATTTTTCAGTCAGACAATGGTGGATTGGAAGTGGCCTGAGTATGCAATCCCGGGTTATATCAAGAGTCATGTGCACGAAGAGGTGATGGATAGGGCAAAAGGAGAATACCCATTAGTGCCGACATTTAGGTTACCAACCTTAATTCATACGCGCTCGGGGAATTCCAAATGGCTTTATGAAATCTCACATCGGAATCCATTGTGGATGCATCCGACAGATGCGGCCCGATTTGGTGTAAATACCGGAGATTTGTTACGGGTGAATACGGAGATCGGGTATTTCATTGACAAAGTATGGGTGACTGAGGGAATGAAGCCGGGAGTTATCGCATGCTCACATCACCTGGGTCGCTGGAGAAGGACGCAGGATGCTCCCGGCAATCGCTGGGCAACAAATGTCATCGAAATGAAGTCTGATCAAAAAGGTGGGTATCGGATGCGGACATTGCAGGACATACAACCGTATAAGAGTGCTGATCCGGACAGTGCGCGGATTTTCTGGAGCGATGGCGGAGTGCATCAGAAT
Source organism: Saprospiraceae bacterium (assembly GCA_035292505.1). Taxonomy (GTDB): domain Bacteria; phylum Bacteroidota; class Bacteroidia; order Chitinophagales; family Saprospiraceae; genus DATDQA01. The sequence goes on from DATDQA010000244.1 coordinate 3,460, forward strand.
ATTACGTTCCCGGTGCACCCTGATCCGATCAGTGGCATGCATTGCTGGCATCAAAAGGTACGCCTCGAGAATATCCAACCCGGTGACAAGTACGGCGATGTCTATGTGGATACGAACAAGAGCATGGAAGTCTACCGAAAATGGCTCGCCATGGCTCGTCCTGCTCCCGGTCCCGATGGATTGCGCCGGCCGTTATGGATGAAGAGGGCGTTGAGACCGACGGAGGAGACGTTTTACTTTTGAAGGGTTTAATGTGTAGTGTGTAATGGTTAATGTGTAATGGTTAATGTGTGTAGGAAACAGTTAAACATTACACATTAAACGTTAACCATTAAACAGTTTAACAATCATCATTCATATTTAACAATGAACATCATCGAATTCATCGGTCAGCCCTGGCACTGGTCAGTGTCGGGCTTCATGATTGCGGTCGTAGTATTTCTTCTGTTGTATGCAGGAGGACGGTTCGGCTTATCCTCTTCATTTGATACACTCTGCACATTGGGTGGAGCCGGAAAAAAAATCGCATATTTCAAGAGAGACTGGCGTGAGAGTGCATGGCTACTTGTCACTATTGTTGGTGCGGTGATAGGAGGGTGGATTGGATCGACTCTTCTTCAAAGTCCGGACCCGGTGCAGATATCGGAGAATACGGTGCAAAGTCTCAATGCTTTGGGTGTCATCACTCCTGTAAGCAAATCAGAAGGACTGGGATTTATTCCACTTGATGTATTCACTTTTCCAAACATTCTCACCGTGAAGGGATTCTTACTCATGATCGTCGGTGGATTTCTGGTGGGTTTTGGAACACGCTACGCAGGAGGCTGTACGTCCGGACATGCGATCAGCGGATTGGCCAATCTTCAGTTCGGATCATTGATCGCTGTTATCGGTTTTTTTGTTGGCGGCTTGATCATGACGCATCTGTTATATCCGATTATATTTTCACTCTGACACACATTCAACCATTTAAAATCAGAGACTATGAAACTCTTAAGATTTCTTCTCATCGGTATACTCTTCGGAATTGTTCTCACAAAGTCTGAGGCTATTTCCTGGTTTCGCATCCAGGAGATGTTCCGGTTCCAGAGCTTTCACATGTATGGCATCATTGGTATGGCAGTCGTTGTCTCAGCAATCGGGATTTTGTTGATGAAAAAATATCACATGCAATCTGTAGACAAGGAGCCACTAAAGTTGAAGACGATTGATCTTGAATGGCGGCGGTTATTTTTTGGCGGAACCATCTTCGGGCTGGGATGGGCGATGACGGGTGCCTGTCCCGGACCCTTGTATATCCTTGTGGGGCATGGTCTGTGGATTATCCTTGTCGTGATCGTCGCTGCACTGGTCGGAACTTTGACATATGGTGCTTTGCGAAATAAATTGCCACATTAGATGACAAATCAATCATATGGGCTCTCAGGAGGCGGATGGATATGAAATCGGGGAATTGTTGCAGGCGCATTTTCCACAACTCAACGACAGTCAGTTGCGTGAAGAAATCAAATTAGTTGGAAATCTGTATAGCTATCCGCCGGGCAAAGACATCCTGGATTATGGAAGGTTTGTCAAGATGGTACCACTTGTGATCTCCGGCAGGATCAAGGTGATGCGCGCAGACGATAGCGGCCATGAGATCTTCCTGTATTTTCTGAATCCAGGCGAGACCTGCACGATGTCGTTCAGTTGCTGTATGGCGAACAAGCGGAGTGAAGTGCGCACCGTCGCAGAAGAAGAGTCAAGTGTGATTGGAATCCCAATGGAATATGTAGATCGATGGATGACGAAATATACAGCATGGAAGAACTTCGTCATGAAAGCGTATGATGACCGGATGTTTGAGCTGATTAAGACGATAGACAGCATTGCCTTCAAAAACATGGACGAAAGGCTCTGGGAATACCTGCAGATGAAGAGTCATCAAAATGATAATGGAATGATCGCTGCCACGCACCTGGAGATCGCACGTGATTTGTTCGCATCGCGTGAAGCCATCTCGAGGCTGCTCAAAAAACTGGAGCAGGACGGGAGGATCTCTCTTGGACGAAATGCAATCCGGATTATAGAGTCTTAGGTTTTAGTTGAGTAATTATTGCTGACAGAAACCACATGAAACGCCGAAGCAAACTGATTTCTATCGTCACACATACATGTCCGCGTTGTCATACGGGAGAGTTATTCGAGACTAGGATTCTCTCATTCAGCAAATTGTTCCACATGCCAAAATCATGCCCTCAATGTGGATTAAACTATTACCCGGAGCCGGGCTTTTATTATGGAGCCATGTTTATCTCTTATATCGTCACGGCATTTTATTGCCTCGGGTTTATAGGCATTGCCCTCTTTCTTTTTCACATGAGTGTCAATACGGCGTTTGTCTGGCTCTTTGTCTCGTTGGTGATTTTCTATGTATGGTTTTATCGCACGGCCAGATCCTTATGGATTCATATCAATGTGAAATATGATAAGAAGGCTAAGGCGAAGGCTGAGGCTAAGGAAAACAAAAACACAAATGGAACGTAGCGATATCCCGATCGAACCGAAGCTAGCGTCCGCGTGCGCCGAAGCTTTAGCGGAGGAGCGAGGTGAGCATCGGGACTCAAGTGCAAACGCAAGAGCAAGTTCAAGTGCAAACACAAACTCAAGCGCAAACACAAATGGAGCGTAGCGACATCC
>DATDQA010000245.1:0-11945 GCA_035292505.1 Saprospiraceae bacterium
TTCAGTGTCAATATTCGTTCTACCCTTGATCCCTTGATCCCTTGATCCCTTTCGCCGTTGATCCCTCTCCAATCAATAATCAAGAATTGCGAATCAAGAATCAAGAATTCTTCTTTCTTCGCCTTTGCCTCAGCCTCTCTTAGTATCCCTCATTCTGCATCAGAGTCGGATTCGCTCCGATATCCGCGGTCGGTAATGGATACACGTCTCTGAATGCTTCAACGGATCTTCCATCAATTATACCACCTTTCCATGCCCATGTATAGTTCGTTTGACTGAACTGACCGAAGCGAATGAGGTCTGTCCGGCGATGACATTCCCAATACAGCTCCCGGGCGCGTTCATCAATCATCGTCTGCAGCGTAAGATCGGCATCGGCAATGCTGCCACCTGCTCCACCATAGCCACGATTGCGCACCTGGTTGAAATAATTCAATGCCTTACCCCGATCACCTCCACTACGTATCAATGCTTCACTCGCCATCAGCAATACATCAGCAAGTCTGAACATCGGAAAGTCTGTATCCGGGAATACGTCATCTGATCCTGGCACTCCATCTGAAGTCACATTAAGGAATTTACGTATCGCATACCCTTCTGTAAATAACGTCACATCAGTGATGTCGAGGTTCTGTCCATCAATATAAAAGAGACCACGCCTGTCAAAACTGGTCAGCCTGATTTCATACGTATAATCAGGTTTATCGAGGAAGAGACGGATCAAATAGGAGCCGCCACCGATGTTGATATTCGCGCCGTCCTGTGTGAGGATTGCATTTCCGAGATCATCACCAAGGTTCGCAGCCCAGTCATCGTTTGCCCTGAATTTAAACTGCCCTGGAGTGAGATCGATATTGATCTCCATGGCTTCAGTCACTGGATTCCAGGTCATATTCTGATCGCTATTCCAGCCATCAGCAGTTGCATCTCCGATGACTCCCCATTCACGACGTTCCATTACGTATGTATTTGTATTGCGGTCGACACGGATGAAATATAAACCCGCGACAGCAACCGTGATGCTATCTCCATTCGTCTCCAGTGTGCCGTCGGCACCATTATCACCGAGTCGCCCCGGGAAGGTCGCTCCTGGAAATTGTGTGAAGAAGAATGGGCTATTGTCTGTCGGGAAATAGATATGTCCTTCGAAAATCTTATTACTGAGTGTGGATGCGAGCGAGGTTGCCGTATTTAATCCATCCCAACCCTGAAATGCACCGCGGACATAGAGCTTCGGATAATTCGCTGTATTTCCTTCACTCGGATCGACAACCCTGTCAGTGGCAACCGGAAATTTCTCTACGAATTGACGGGTCGTACGCGGGCCGCCCCAGCCATCAGAGACACCGGAATCTTCGGGACTCATCAGTCCTCCGATTGGACCCAACACAAGAAATGTCGTTCCACCCCATGTCCTTGTCTTAATGCCATCAAAAGCGATCGGGAAGATGATCTCATTTGAGCGATGATTGTCGGCCACAAATAAATTCTGATATTTCGGTTCAAGGGTATATCCCGCACCGATTACTTTTTCGCAATAGGTCGCACAGTCATTGTATCTCTGTGTTCCAATGTATTGTTCAGAATTGAGATAAAGTTTGGCGAGCAATGTCCATACCGCCCCCTGATCGGCACGACCATAGACATTCGTACGTACAGGAGCGATTTCATTTTCAATAGCAAGGAGTTCGGATTCGATGTAGGCGAACAGATCGGGAGCCAGAATCTGCTCCGGAAAGAACGACCCTACTGCATCATCTTCCGTCACAAACGGCACATTCCTGAACAGATCGAGCGCATGCCAATAGCTCAGTGCACGCAGAAAACGTACTTCGGCCCGATAACCTCTGACTTGCTCAGCCAATGCAGCATCCACACTACGTGCGGAAAGTTTTGCATCTGTGGTTTCACGCAGATATTCATTGCAAATCACAATCTGATAGAAAACCCGGCTGTAAAAGGCAAACACAAATCCATCATCTGCCGTCCAATCCTGCTCATGAAAGTCTTTGATTGTCTGGTCATTCCATCCAATGATTGCTTCATCCGTAGGTAATTCCTGGTGATACCAATACCCTCTGAGGTACTGACCGAAGCCCTCATCAATCCCCTGAATATCGGCTTGTCCCGCAGGACCTTGCTGACCCGTCAATGCAAGACCGGAATACACCTTAGCCAGCACTTGTATGTATGCCTCGGGATTATCGAAGACAGCGGCAGCTGTGACGACATCCTCATCGAGTGGAATGGTGTCAAGATCTTTGACACAACTGTTGCTCAGCAAACCGATAAGACCGATAAGAATTACGCAGAGTAAAGACTTTATCATTGATTGAGTTTTCATGCGAAGAAGATTTTAGAATTCTACACTTACACCAAACACAAACGTGCGAGGCCTGGGATAAATATCGCGATCAATACCATTGAAAATTTCCGGATCAAGGCCATCATATTCTGTGACGACGAGAGGATTCTGCACTGTGACATAGAACCTCAAAAATTCGCCCAACAGATCATGAAAATTGTATCCGGCGGTGATGTGGTCTATTTTCAGATAATCGGCTTTCTTGACGAAATGATCGCTTAGGGTCAGACTGGCCTGATTGACAACATTCAGATCGACACCGGCTCTGTGGATATTCCAGAGCGTTTGACCTCCCGTCGAAAGAAAGAGCCGGCCCAGGTATCCCCTGTCTGTCTGTACATTATTATAGACATAGTTGCCTAGACTAGCCCGACCTGCAAAGCTAAAATCGAAGTTGCCGATTTCGAGACGGTTCGTAAAACCGAAAGTATAGTCTGCTGAAGGCTTTTCGTACCTGTATCTATCCATGCCATTTACAATTCCATCGTTGTTGCGATCGACAAACATATTTTCAAGAATGTTGCCTTGCTCATCATACAATTGTTCATACACATAGAATGATCTTGGAGCATAGCCTACCGTATGTATTTGAATCGTACTTCCCACACCACCGGAAATGCCGCCGGTCAATACTCCGATATAATCCGGATCATCCGTGGCTGTGAGTTTTGTGATTTCATTTTTGTTATAAGCCGCATTCACACTGAAATCCCAGGTGACTTTATTTGTCTTCACAGGAGTAGTAAAGAACGCAACCTCTATACCCTTGTTCTCCATATTGCCCACATTCGTTGTGATGAAATTCGTCAGATTGGTGCCGGCAGGTACTGGTATTTCATTCAAAAGATCTTTTGTGAATCTTTTGTAGAGGTCAAGAGAACCTGAAAGCCTGTCCCGTATGATCGAAAAGTCCATTCCAACATTGTAGGTTTTCGTTTCTTCCCACCTGATATTCGCATCATATCCGTTGGGTCTCAGCGTCGTAATGAAATCCTGGCCAAATTGGTAACTGGCACTCTCATTTCCTAATTGGTATCGGGCGAGATAAGCATAATAATCACCAATGTCCTGCTGACCTGTGATGCCCCATCCGGTTCTCAGTTTGAGGCTGTTAAAATGCGAATTGTCATTGTCGAATACTTTGACGGCCAATGCGACCGCAGGAAAAAGACCCCAACGGTTGTCCGGAGAAAAACGGGAGGTTCCATCCCGACGTATTGTAGCGGTCAGCAAATACCTGTCGTTGAAACTATAGTTTGCCCTTCCAAACACGGATAACAGGTAGTATTCTGCAGGATCAGATCCTGTGGTTGTTTCTGCCGGAGTTCCTGCCGCATCTGTATTCTTGAAATCACTGTCGACTTCAAAGTGTTGCCAGGAATACCCTGCGAGCAGTTCGACACTATGCTTGTCGAAATTTTCCTTGTAATTCAGATAGAATTCAAGCAGACTGTTTTTCTTGGTCTGACTATACGTGTTGTTTACGCCACCTCCATTCTGTACATCAAACGCAAATGCTGCATAGGTCGGCACAATCACCTCGCCTTCTCCTTTACTATAGTCATATGCAAGGTTGAGGTTTGCTCTGAGCGCAGTGAAAAAGGGTAATCGGTAGTCTGCAGACAAATTCGTGATAAACCGTTGTTCATCCGAATGATCATCTCTCAGTTCGAGAAGAGCCACAGGATTTGTAGGTGAAATGCCATTAGGACTTGTGCTATTATTCAGATACCAGGTTGTAAATCCTCCGTAGGGACTTGCAGTATCGCGTACAGTATGTGTGGGGTCAAAATTCAGCGCATTACCAATTGCGCCACGGTCTGCAAATTGATTTTGGGTAAACATTCCCTTAAAATGTAGATTGAGCTGCAAGGTATTGTCCAGAAATCCCGGATTGAGATTCAAGCCTGTAGTAAAACGACTGAATTTGTCCGTCTTGAGAATTCCTTCTTTGTCGGTATAACCCAGAGATACGCGATAAGGGATGTTCGCTACACCACCGGAGACATACAGATTATGATCATGCCCCAACGCTGACTGGTATATCTCTTCCTGCCAATCCGTATTTGCATCTCCGAGAATTGCCCTGGCAGGATGTGTAGAGTCATACCGCTGTTCGATCAACGCGCGAAACTCATCCGCCTTCAGGACGTCCACAAAGTCTGTTGCTTTACCTATAGAAACATTACCGCTGTAACCGATTTTCATTTTATCCCCCACGTTCCCTTTTTTGGTAGTGATCAGGATGACACCTGCAGCTGCACGGTTTCCATAGATCGCTGCTGCAGACGCATCTTTCAGCACGGTAAACGATTCGATATCGTTCGGATTGATCACATTGAGCGGATTGCGACCACCATTCACGCCCCCGTTGTCTATCGGCACACCATCGATCACAATCAAAGGATCGTTTGACGCACCGAGGGATGACTCACCCCGCACGCGGATGGTAGCTCCGTCGCCTGGTGCACCACCGGTAGTAATTACAACTCCGGGGATTTTACCACTGAGAAGTTCCTGAGCACCTGTGATGGCACCTTTATTAAAGCTTTCGGAAGAGACTGACTGCAATGAGCCGGTCACATCCTGGCGTTTGACCGTTCCATATCCGATGACCACAACCTCATCAAGGACCTGGCCAGGGGCGAGTGCCACATCGATGACATCAGAATCGGTGAGGGGTATTTCTACAGCCCTGTAACCGGTATAACTGAACGTGAGGATATCATATCCCTCCGGTACTACAAGGGTATATGTTCCATCATAGTCTGTGATAGTGCCGGTAGCCGCCCCTTTGACAAGGATATTAGCCCCAATCAGGGTCTCCCCGCTCTGTGCATCAGTGACCGTACCCCTGATTGTACGCTGCCCGGAGACCGTTGCGGCCATTGTAGCAACGAGGCAAAAAGATAAAATTAACTTTGATCCTTCTCGGTAAAATCTTCCCATAGGAGTGAAATTTAACAATGATTCTTCCATTCAAGATTTTTAGGTGGAATTCTCTATAATGCGTAAGTTTACAGCAATTCAAAGATACATTCACTTTAAAATTAAGAGCGATGAAATTACGTCTACTTTTTTCACTTTTTGCCTTTATGACATTAGTCAGTCTCAATGCTCAAATTGAGACGGTAGGCCTGATCGGTACGGCAACACCGGGCGGCTGGGATGTGGATACCAATATGGTTCAGGATCCTGACAGCGCCCATCTTTGGACAATGACCATCAACCTGGTAGCAGGTGAAGCGAAGTTCAGAGCAAACGACGATTGGGCTATCAACTGGGGGGATTCGGCGTTCCCTCTCGGCGTTGGCACACAGGACGGTCCTAACATTCCGGTCGCCAATGCAGGATTGTATGACATCACCTTCAACTCGAATACCGGTGAGTATTATTTCTCAGTGGTTTCCGATATCGGGATCATCGGCTCGGCCTCACTCTTCGGATGGGATGCCGATGTAAATATGTTCCAGGGCGATGCAGACACGAATGTGTATACTCTCAGATTGGTGCTAAGCAGCGGTGAGGCCAAATTCCGCCAGAATGATGATTGGGCGGTCAACTGGGGTGCTTCAGACTTCCCCTCCGGCATTGGCGTACAGAATGGTCCGAATATTCCGATTCCAATGGCAGGAGAGTATTTCATTACGTTTAATAAAAGTACTGGTGCATACAACTTTCAGTTAACCGGATTTGCCGACGTGAGTATTGTGGGGGATGCTACACCCGGAGGATGGGGTGCCGGGACATCGATGACAAGCACTGGCCCGGATCAATGGTCGCTCAATATCGGCCTGACTGACGGTGGACTGCAGTTTGTTGCAGATGCTGGAGTAATGACCTGGGGAGGACCAGATTTTCCGAACGGAATTGCAACTAACATAAATGATACGATTCCGGTCACCGCAGGGCTATATGTTATCACGTTTAATACCCAAACCCTTGTTTACAACTTTGCCGAGGTTATACTTTACTCTACTGTCGGGATTATCGGAAGCGCTACCCCAGGAGGATGGGATAGCGATACAGATATGGAACAGGATGGAACGGACCCATCTGTCTGGAGATTGAGAATAGTTCTCACGGATGGCGAAGCAAAATTCCGTGCGGAAAATGATTGGGCAGTAAACTGGGGATCAACCGATTTTCCAGTCGGGACAGGCGTGCAGAATGGCGACAACATTCCGATCACTGCCGGTGAATACAATATAACCTTCAATTCATTCACCGGTGCATACGAGTTCGTGGAAGTATTTCAGACTATGGGGATCATCGGAGACGCCACACCCGGAGGATGGGATGCGGATACGGACATGGAACCCAATGGTGGTCCTAATGATTGGAAGGTCAGAGTCATACTTACTGACGGGGAGGCCAAATTCAGAGCGAACCACGATTGGGCTTATAACTGGGGTGCAGGGGATTTTCCGAGTGGCATTGCTGTGCGTGATGGAGCGAACATTCCAATTACTGCAGGTGAGTACAATGTATTTTTCAATTCACTCACGGGAGCATACAACTTCATGGAGTTGCGCATCTACAGCAGTGTGGGTCTGATTGGCACCGGTACAGAATTCGGTGAATGGACAACGGATGTTCAGATGATAAAAGATGCAACAGATGAAAATCTCTGGAAACTTCAATCTGTAAATCTCGTTGATGGTGAATGCAAATTCAGAGCCGAAGGGGCATGGGCAGTGAACTGGGGAGCGACAGACTGGCCAACAGGTACTGGGACTCAAGACGGACCAAATATTCCGATCACCGGTGGTACTTATGGTGTGACATTGAACTCCGCGACAGGTGAGTATGCATTCGGTGATCCTTTGTCATCCACAAAAGACGTCCTCAATCCTTCCAGCATAAAAGCATTCCCGAATCCTGCAGACAATCTGCTGAACCTGGATCTGAGTGCAATTGAGCTGAAGGGTGAAGTGAATCTGAGCGTATTCGATATCCAGGGCAAGCTTGTCCTTTCTGAAGTACAACCGGGTGAAGCCCACATGCAATTGGACGTAGCTTCATTACAGGATGGTTACTACACCTTACACATCAGCAATGACAAATACATTATCGGAAAGAAATTTGTGATCGCGAGATAAGAACATGAATGATAGATGATGGATGATGAATGATAGTATCACTCGTCATCCATCACTCATCAACCATAAAAAAGTGGTTTTCGGTCAGCCGGAAACCACTTTTTTTTGGTATGACGATAGTCAACATTCTGCATGACATCTGTCATTCAGTACCAGTAAGTATGCCCGGACATTTAGTGTACAAAGTTTCAAAACTCATTAATAAAGAAGACCAGGTACAATCATGAACTATTGTATTCCATTCAGCGAATTAAGCCTTGAATCTTTACCAAAAGTCGGAGGCAAGAATGCGTCTCTGGGTGAAATGTTTCGGGTGCTCACTCCTCATGGAATCAACATTCCGGATGGTTTTGCGACGACAGCGGAAGCTTATTGGGATTTTCTCGAAAAGAACGGCATTCGTACTACGCTCACCGATCTCTTGAAAAAACTGGATACCCGCGAATTCACAAACTTGCATGAAATAGGCATGGCTGCGCGTGACCTCATCTTGCAAGCAGCTATTCCTGCTGAATTGCAGAAAGCCATTTTGCAAGCCTATGTTGAATTGCAGGCTCGTATCGGAAGTCCAATGCAACTTGCCGTCCGAAGCAGCGCCACAGCGGAAGATCTTCCCACAGCGAGCTTCGCAGGTCAGCTGGAATCCTTCCTGAATGTCGACGGCGAGAAGGCACTGATCGCTGCATGCCATAGATGTTTCGCTTCGCTCTTTACAGATCGGGCAATAAAATACCGTGAAGACAATGGTTTCAATCATATGTCGGTCGCGCTGTCCATCGGTGTGCAACAAATGGTGCGTGCGGATACAGGCAGTTCCGGCGTCGCCTTTACGATTGATCCCGAAACCGGATTCAGAAATGCGATCATTATTTCATGTGCGTGGGGATTAGGCGAAAACGTGGTACAGGGTATTGTGAATCCCGATGAATTCGTTCTCTTCAAGCCGGGTATTGAAAGAAAGAAAAAAGCAATCCTCTCTAAAAGACTTGGCTCAAAACTCAAGAAGATGGTCTATGCTAAACAAAGCAGCGATATACCTGGAGCAAGCACTGTAAATATGGATACTCCGGAGAATGAACGTGAGAGATTTGCCCTTACTGATGATGAAGCCACTACTCTTGGCAATTGGTGTTTGATGATCGAAAAGCATTACAAACGTCCAATGGATATCGAATGGGCCAAGGATGGCTTCACCGGTGAATTGTATATCGTGCAGGCAAGACCAGAGACGGTACACTCTTCTAAGGAACCATACCTCATTCATACGTACACACTTAAAAGCCAGGGGAAGATGTTAGCTGAAGGGATAGCCCTGGGAAGTAAGATTGCAAAGGGCAAAGCACGTATTCTCCGCTCTCCTGCTGAAGCTCACAAATTGCAAAAAGGTGAAGTGTTGATCACTGACATCACCAATCCGGATTGGGATCCTATCATGAAGAAAGCGGCTGCCATTGTTACCAATAAAGGAGGAAGGACCAGTCACGCGGCAATCGTAGCACGTGAAATTGGTGTTGTTGCCGTCGTAGGCACCGGGAATGCGATGACTGCGATCAAAGATGGACAGGATGTCACCGTTTCCTGTGCAGAAGGAAAGAATGGAAAGATCTATGATGGCGCCCTGCAATGGGATGAATCTGCATTCGACGCGCGTACAGTGAAGATGCCTGATACAGAGGTGATGTTCATCCTGGGTGACCCCGAAAAAGCATTTCAGACTTCCTTTCTTCCAAACAATGGTATTGGCCTGATGCGACTTGAGTTTGTGATCAATACTGCGATCCGTGTACATCCGATGGCGCTGGTGAAATTCGATGAACTGAAGGATGTCACAGCGAAAGCGGAGATAGAAAAACTCACTGCTCATTATCCGGACAAAAAGCTGTATTTCATAGAACAACTTGCCTTTGCTGTCTCGACGATAGCAGCGGCTTTTTATCCAAAGGAGGTGATCGTGCGCATGAGTGATTTCAAGACGAATGAATATGCAAACCTCATCGGCGGTAAGCAGTTCGAGCCAGAGGAAGAAAACCCGATGTTGGGCTTTCGTGGTGCATCACGCTACTATAGTGATTTGTACAAAGAGGGATTCAGATTGGAATGCGAGGCCATGAAAGTGGTACGGAATGAGATGGGACTCACCAATGTCAAACTAATGATACCTTTCTGCAGAACCGTGGAGGAAGGAGAGAAAGTGGTTGCGCTGATGGCCGAGTATGGATTGCATCGCGGGGAAAACAATCTTGAGATCTACGTGATGATTGAGATTCCTTCCAATGTCATCCTTGCTGAGGAGTTTGCGAAAGTCTTTGATGGCTTTTCCATCGGATCGAATGATCTCACCCAGCTCACGCTGGGGCTCGATCGGGACAGCAGACTGGTCAGTGAACTTTTCAATGAAAAAAATCCTGCGGTAAAATCTCTCATCGCGCAGGTGATTGCTTCTGCACGCCAGACAGGAACCCCAATTGGCCTCTGCGGACAAGCGCCAAGTGATTTTCCGGAGTTTGCTCAATTCCTGGTGGAAGAGGGTATCGATAGTATTTCTTTCAACCCGGATGCCCTACTGAAAGGAATTGAGAATATTCGCAACGCGGAAAAAAGAAAAAAAAACAGTCATGGCAGAGTTTCTAAAGAAGAGCAAATGACTGCGCAGGCATGAAGAGGGATAAAGTCAGATATTCGCATCATGTCAACTCAATTATCGCAGGATAAATACGTCCTTGCCAGCGATGCGGTACGCGTGATCCGAAGTGGTCAGCGTGTCTTTGTGCACGGAAGTGCGGCCACACCTCAACTTCTGCTGAGAGCGATGGTAGATAGGGCCGACGAAGTGAAGGACGTCGAACTTGTCAGCATCAGTACATTTGGCGATCACATTTTCGACAGACCGGAATTCACGCAGAGTTTTTTCATGAACTCACTGTTTGTTTCTGCCAACGTGCGGGATTTGGTAAACGGAGAAGCCGGGGACTACATCCCTGTGTTCCTGAGTGAGATCCCACGCCTGTTTGAAAAAGGGTTGTTACCGGTGGATGTCGCGCTTATTCATGTCTCGCCGCCCGATAAACATGGCTTTTGCTCCCTGGGTGTCTCCGTGGACGTGGCACGTGCCGCTGTAAAGCAGGCCAAATATGTCATCGCACAAGTGAATCCGAAGATGCCTCGTACCCATGGAGATGGGATGGTACATGTGAATCAGATCCATGCAATGGTGGAATCGCATGAAGATCTTCCGGAAGTCAGTTATGCCAGTGAGGGCTCAGAAAACGCAAATGCAATCGGGCGGCATTGTGCTGCGTTGATCGATGATGGTGCCACATTGCAATTGGGGATCGGTAGTATTCCTGATGCAGTGCTCGCATGCCTGCACGCACACAAAGACATTGGGATACACACTGAAATGTTTTCTGATGGCATTCTACCCCTGGTAGAAAAAGGAGTCATCACGAATCGCTTTAAGAAAAAACACAGGGGAAAGCTCGTCACCGGCTTTGCGATGGGTACGCGCAAGTTGTATGATTTTGTTGATGACAATCCACAGGTAGCGTTTCTGGATATTGGTTACGTCAATGATACAAGTGTCATACGTACAAATCCGAAAGTGGTGGCTGTCAATTCTGCGATTGAAGTAGACATTACGGGGCAGGTGTGTTCGGATTCTATCGGTACATACCAGTTTTCCGGTGTAGGCGGCCAGATGGATTTTATGCGCGGTGCTGCATTGTCCGAAGGAGGTAAGCCCATCATTGCGATGCCTTCTATCACGAAGAAAGGGGGGTCAAAGATTGTACCGTTCCTGAAACAAGGAGCCAACGTCGTCACAACACGTGCGCATGTGCACTATGTCATTACGGAATTCGGAGTAGCGTATCTCTATGGGAAAAACCTGTTGCAGCGCGCAAAAGAACTCCTGCGCATCTCACATCCTTCGCACCAGGAGTGGCTCGAAGAAGAAATCGCGCATCGCTTTGGACGAAGTGTCCATGCATTTGCAAGCAAATAAAAGAAGAAATTGAATTATGTTTATTAAAAAGAATAACTCATGAAGGCGGGAATATGGATCGATCAACGCAAAGCTGTCATCATATTGCTGAATGACGATGGCGAAAATATGATGGAAGTCGAGTCCGGGGTTGAAGAATTTCATACAAAAGGTGGTTACGGCGGTGCACGCAAGGACATGCCACAGGACGCGAAGTCAGATAAAAAAGTCCAGGCGCGGAGACAGAAGCAGACAAACGATTTTTTCAACAATGTGATGAAACAACTTCCTAAACTTGAGAGGCTCATTGTGTTCGGCCCGGGAGAGGGGAAGAAACTCTTTACTTCTGCGCTCAAAGACAAATCAAAATTCGCTGAAACAAAAGTGAAAACAGAAACGAGTGATCAATTGACTTTGAACCAGATTCACGCAAAGGTTCAGGAGTACTTCAGAGTCAACAACACAAGGACGCCAAAGAGTGAAGTCGGTACAAAGG
>DATDQA010000246.1:0-4822 GCA_035292505.1 Saprospiraceae bacterium
TTTTGTTCCAGCTCTTCAATGGTTTCTTCCAATAGAATGGCGGTAGTCCGTTTGACTTTTTCCGTCCGGTCCAATTTAAAAGAAAGGATTTCCAGTTCCTTATCAGTGTCTTTTATGGCTTTTTCTAAAAGGATTTTATCCTCAGCATGGACGGAAGCGGATGTCTTGATGATATCCAATATGTGCTGAAGATGGGTGTTCATTTATTTTTCCTTTAAAATCACACAGCAGGTAGTTAAATTATTCATCTCCAGGTTGCCATCTGTAGCCCTGGCTAGTTCAGAATTTGAAAACATGCCTACCATCGGAACATTCCAGATATTCTTTACCCCTTCAATTTCCTTGCTCATCAATGGGCCAAGTGACATCAGTCTTCCGGCACAGCTATAAACAATGACAGCATCCCCTTCGGGCATTTCGGTTTCTTTCAATCGTTCCAGCCCATCGACTACTTTGTCAATGACGTCAAGATCAGGAGGAAGTGAAAATCTGACCTTAGCGCCCTGGGGGATGGAGCCACTGCAGATAAAAGAGCCATCCTCCCAATTAACCACGAGCCCTGGCCTCATGACAGGAGCGCCCTTTTCTCTTTGCAGTTGCAATGGAAACTGTGTGGCAATTTCAACCATTAATTGCGAGTTGTCTTTGTTTAGATTTTCGATACCACTATATTTCTGAGTAAGTTCGAGGACAGGGATATTTTCGATGGTATATACCCTGTTTCCTTCACTCTTAGTCACTGTTTTTTCTGTACCCATGGCCTTCCATCCACAAGTGGCAATCCCTTTAATTTTTATTTTATTTTCATCCAGCACCACGACTACGATTCCCCGATTGCTTGACCATCCGTTAGTAAAAACAAATTGATCGATAAAGGTGAAATCATCACCGGCCATACCACCAAACACATTTACCTGTTTGCCCACGATGTCTTCGAATCCAAATAGTAACTGTTCGGCATCGGTTTCCAAATTGCTTCCGGCAATCAGGAAGGCGGGTGTTGTAAATTTTTCAATTGCTTGCCTCGCCATGTTTTGTGTGATTTCCCGATAGTTTTTTTCAGGATATGCTTCAAACATGACCATGAAGTAGTCGCGGTTGATGTCGAGCAACAGGATAGCAATGGAGTTTTTACCGATTTCTTCATCAATAAATTCTCCGTTTGTCGTCGCCCCGTAGATCGCGATCCCTGCATCCTGCAGCACCTGGCTGACGGCATCCCTGTCCTGGTGCACAGAGATAAATACTATAGCCAAGGTGGGTATAAATCCCTCAGTCATACTTTGGATCAATTCGGATTTAATTTCTTCGGGAGAATTTCCTTTTATGGATTTTGCTTTCATTAGATATTTTTTAGGAATAAAATTTATTTTTCTTTCAAAGCTACCCAGCAACAAGTATGGTTATGAAATTCATTGTTACCAAGAGTCGCTCTGCCAAATTCACCATATGTAAAGAACCCGGCCATGGGAACATTGAATACGTTTTTAACGCCTTGAATTTCATCGCCAATCATTGGTCCAAATTCTGCTAAACGGCCAACACAGGAAAACATGAGCAAGGCATCAGCATCCGGCATTTCAGTTTGCTGCACCTTTGATGCACTTTTTCTTACCTCCTCTATGACTTCAAAATCGGGTGGAAGGGTTAAGCGGATTTTATCGCCCTCTTTAATACTTCCATTGATGACGAGAGACTTGTTTTCCAAATCGAAAACACCTGATGAACGCAATACCGGATCCCCTGTATCTCGTAAAAGACTAAATACCACGATTCCAGGGGTGAATGTCTCAGCTTCCTCCTTTGTTAATTTAAGTCCCATGTATTTCAGGACCATTTCTGTCGCAGGTTGGTGATCTATAGCATACATCACGTTCCCAATTGCCTTAGTTACAATCTTTTCAGTGCCCACAGCTTTATGGCCTGAAGCCGCCATACCCCTGACTTCAATTTTATCTTCATCCATAACCAGTAATATAATGCCATTGTTCGTCGATTGACCATTGGTGAATACAGCAGTTTGTATAAATGCTAAATCATCTCCTGCTCCTCCTCCCCAAATAGTAATGTCACGACCAGCCACACTTTCTATGGCTCTGATAATGGGTTCTCCCAACCCCAATCCGGCAGCCACTTCCACACTGTAGGAAAGTATAAACGCCGGATGATGAAATAGGTCATTGGCTTGATGCGCCATGTTGCGGGCCAATTCTTCAGGATCTTTGTGGCTATAATCCTCAATCAATATCTTAAAATTAGATCTATTCATATCCAAAAGCAATATGGAAATGCTCCCAGCCCCTATCTCCTCATCAATAAATTCACCTGCTGTAGTAGCACCAAAAATGCTGATGCCTGATGCATCCAGGAGAGCAGAAACAGCATCATAGTCTTGCTTGATCGACATAAAAACGAAAGCCAATGTTGGTTTAAATCCCTGCCCGTCCGGTGCCATAGGCACCCCTTTGGGCAAGCTGGCATCTACCATACATTGCTGCAATGCCGACTGAATTTCTTCTAGGGACTTTCCTTTGATAGATTTTGCTTGCATAGTAGTTAAGGAGAGATATAAAATTTACTTTTCTTTTAAGGTTGCCCAGGAAATGGTAGTAGAATGAAACTCATGTCGCGCGTTGGTCGCTCTTCCAAATTCACCATAGCTATAAAAACCGGCCATAGGAACATTCCAGATATCTTTTAGTCCTTCCACTTCCTCATTTGCCATGGGCCCCAATGTGGTGAGCCTTCCGGCACAGGAAAAAATCAATAAAGCATCTGCATCAACTTGTTTTTCGTTTTTCAATTCTTTCGATTTTGTAATTACTTCTTCAATGATGTCAAAATCCGGAGGCAAGGAAAACCTGAACCTGGTTCCTGTAGGTAAAGTATATTCACACAACAGGGAGCCTTCTGCTTTATTAAACATGATGGGAGAGCACATGGCCGTAGTGCCGTTTGCTTTCTGAATCTGTAATGGATAATTGAAACCGATATGATAGAACGGGTCGGGACTCTCATCCTCCAGAGAAATCCTCCCCATATAATTAAGAAAGATCTCCAGTGCCGGTTTGTCATCAATGGTGTAGATCCATCCTCCTTCACTTTTTGTAATTGTTTTTGTAGTACCGACAGGTTTCCAACCGGAGATAGCTAATCCGTTTATCGCAACCTTATCCTCATCCAGTACTAAGGCCATGATGGCCTTGCGACTGGATAGACCATTTGTAAAAACAAGAGAACCGGTCAGTGTAAAATCATCACCCGCTGTGCCGCCTATGATGGATACATCAACCCCGACCGAGTCTTCAATACCTCGCACGATGCTTTCACCATCCATTGTTTCTCCATTTTCTGATGCTCCGTTAGCCGTGAGGATGAAGGCTGGCTTATTAAATTTAGTCAATGCATCTGCGCCCATTTGCCTGGCCACATCCCTGACGTTTCTGTCCCCTATAATTTCAAATAAAAGGGTAAACCAGGCAGGATTGATTTCGAGTAATAAGCAAACAACTGATCCCTCTCCCTGATAATTATCTTTAAATTCTCCTGCTGTGGTGTTGCCATAGATGGTGATATCATGAGCCTTCAGCATGGAAGAAATCGCTGTGATATCTTGCTGGATAGAGCAAAAAACAAAAGCCAGTGTAGGTTTAAATCCATCGGCCAGGCTTTCGCTCAGGGCCTTTTGAATTTCTTCGGTAGAATTTCCCTTGATGGATTTTGCTTTCATGATGAGTTTATTGAAATCCCGTTACTGGAGTCTGTTATTATTGTAATGGCAGAGTTATCACAAACGCAGACCCCTCACCAATCTTCGTATCGACCTGTATTATCCCGCCATGTGCTTTGACGATATCATAGCTCAATGATAA
The DNA here is from genome assembly GCA_035292505.1 of Saprospiraceae bacterium. Lineage (GTDB taxonomy): Bacteria > Bacteroidota > Bacteroidia > Chitinophagales > Saprospiraceae > DATDQA01. Next base: position 3,873 of record DATDQA010000246.1, read on the forward strand.
TCCTAATCCTGTCCCTTGTCCGGTAGGTTTGGTGGTAAAGAAGGGTTGAAAAATCTTATCGAGGACATGTTGCGGGATGCCATTGCCGTTATCTTTTACTCTGATCTCAACTGTATCCTTCAGCTTCTTCGTACTCACAATGACGGTCCCTTCGACAGGCTCAGCGGCCGCCGAGACCGCTGAGCCTTTGCCGGTCGCTGAGCTTGTCGAAGCGCGGCTACGCTCAGTACAAGCATAGAATGCATTCGTGATGAGATTGAGGATCACCCTGCCGATATCCTGCGGGACAATATTGACGAGGCCAACGGCAGGATCAAAGTCCGTTTTCATCGTTGCATTGAATGACTTGTCTTTCGCTCGCAAGCCATGATAAGCTAATCTCAAATATTCATCAGCTAATGCGTTGATATTTGTAGGTTCTTTGACTCCACTGCTGCCGCGACTATGCTGCAACATGCCTTTCACAATAGCATCGGCGCGTTTGCCGTGGTGATTTATTTTTTCTAAGTTTTGACGGATATCCGAGGCTATCGCTTTAGCTTCTTCAAGTTCTCCTTTGTCCAACTCCTCATTCATTTCAACAATCAGCTCATTGCTGACTTCAGAAAAATTATTGACAAAGTTCAAAGGGTTCTGTATTTCATGCGCAATGCCGGCTGTCAGTTCACCGAGGGACGCCATTTTTTCGGATTGGATGAGTTGGGCCTGGGCAGCTTTGAGTTCCGTCAGCGCATCTTCCGCCCGTGATTTTTCTGCTTTGAGTTTTTGCAGATCGAGACGAGACTGCGTCAAATCTTTGAACCGGGAATACGCAAGGGAAAAAACCGAAGCAGCGCGTTGCAAGAGTTCCCAGCTTTCATCTGATATCTCACCGGGTGTAGCAGCACCAATGGCTCCATGCGAGAACTTATACAAATGATACGTCCTGTCCGGGACCACTTCGCCATAAT
>DATDQA010000247.1:0-4383 GCA_035292505.1 Saprospiraceae bacterium
ATTCTTCCCATGAATTGCTTCTCACCAAAGACATCAAAGAGTTTTGCGAGCGCATTGTCCGGATCAGAGATCAGTGGATAGGGGAGTTTGTATTTTTTTCTGAATCCCTGATGCTTGCGGACTGAATCTTCGCTCACGCCGATGACCTGATAACCATGCTTTGTCAAGCTCTGATAATGATCGCGGATGTTGCACGCTTCGACGGTACACGTCTCAGTGCCATCATGATTATAGAAAAAGAGCACCAGCGGTTTCCCTTTCAGGGCTTTGGAGGTGATCTGTGTTCCGTCATCCAGTATCGCCTGAAATTCCGGTGCTTTCATGCCGGGTTTCAACTTTGAGGTCCAGGTCGAACGGTTGGCCATAGATGAGATCTAATTTGAATTCAAGTAAAAGTACGATAAGGGTCAAACCGGAGAAATCGGTAAAGCGCATGAAATTGAGAAGCCGTACTTGACAAAAAAATTGTGAGACCGATTTAGCCGACTTCGCCTGTTTTACCGGATTAACCCCTTCTCTCAAAACGCCTGCCCAAAACCAAACTTCAGCAATCCCGATTCCTCGTTAGAAAAACCCATCGAGATCTGAATGGCAAATCGTTCTCTCAACGGTACAAAATAAATTCCGGCTCCATACCCCTGATGCCAACCCACATCATTTGCAGGTTCTGGTTCATTGAAGATGCGTCCTGTATCGAAGAAGAGAGTTACGCCGAGTTTATATGGAATCAGCGCATGGGGATTATCAACCAACTGTATTCGGAGATCGGTATTCAGAAAGGCCAGTGTCTGCCCTGTGAATCTGTTTTGACGAAATCCGCGCAGGTCAGTATTTTGTCCCAGATAATGCAGATCAAAAAAAGGAGTCAGTCCATGATGCACAGCTCCACCTGCTTTAAGTCCGAGTGTAAAGGGGCGCACCGTACCAAAATACTCAAGTGACGCTTTGCCATTCGCATAGTTTGTTGCATCATTGAGAGCGGCAGCCGCAATTCCTTCTATGCTAAGTCGCATTCCACGCTGAGGCAGATGGACACGATCCCTGAAGTCGAGGTCGCAATTGACATATCCTTTGGCAATCCGCAACCGTTCAAGACCGGCAATATCCGGGAATGCACCTTCTTCAAAAATGTTTCCCTCAAGGTTTTCACGCCCCGATCCCTTCATGATAAGTCCGAATTCCACATGACTGCGATCCCAGAATGACCTTGAGAGCCCTGCCATGATCTGCAGCGAGGAATACTGCAAGGTGTAGTAATCATCGAGCAAGAGATCATGATCCAGTGTCGTGTTATTCCCGGTACCGAAGAAATAGTTTAATCTTCTGTGCTTGTCGAGCATTGTGCCATAGGTCATATCCCACATGCCGAGTATATGCCGTGATTTCCCTTTATAACCCAACCTGAAATTGCCTAATGTTGACACGCTTGCCGATATATTGTGTATTGCACTGAAGTCGGGTTTTTCATATGATTGCCGGGTGAAAGTGACACCCCCGCCAAAGACTAATCCATTTCCTGAACTTGACCAGAGATAGATCAGGGGCATGTATGTATTATACGTAAAGGCAGTGCGCTGATATTGATATGCGTCCTGGTATGGAATGCGTACTTCTTTAGTTTCAGCGCTACTTACAATATGATCAGTGTTGTTCAGGCTGTAGACTCTTGTTGCACGCGTGCCATGCTGTACATGAGAACTGTCCATAATCTCATTGATTCCGGCGCCTGGTATGACACGCAGAAGGATGGATTTCTTCGCTTCACCTTTTATCCGGATCACATCGTCTCCCTGTAGGCCAAAGAGCCTGACTTCTTTTGTCTCATCCGGATAGAACCGGCGGTGAAAAAAAAGTTTGTCTTTGTCACCCTGTTTGAGCTTATACATCGAGACATCCATACTCCCATCGGTATTGCGTACCACGTCGAAGAGCTCGGTCTTATTTGAACCACAGATATCTACCTGCCTGGCCAGCATACTGTAATAAAGACTCGCATATTCATCGAGATCCCCGAGCCGTGTCTTGAGTTTGTCGGCAATTTCCGGACCGTTGTAATCCCGGACCTCTGTGGGGAATTCAAGGATTGCTGCATCAATCTCCTGTTCTCCAAGATTGGCCTGAATAAAATCTGCTGCATCAATCCAATCTTCCCGTGAAATGGCATTCGTGAGAAAGCGATCAAGATGTCTTGCCTGCCACATCAGGCTTCTCATTCCTGTGATGCGATAGTCAAAATCTTCTCCGGCAGGTTTCGCCCATTCTCTGTCGATCAGCCATGGTAAAAATCCATCCCATCGTGAAAACACATGATCACGATCCCGCGGTACAGGTCTGTACACAGTCTCGATGCTATTCTTATAGCCGGCCCATCTCCAATTGTCCTCATGTTTTCCCCAATCACCAACAAACAAATCAAAGACGCGAGCGCGCGCGAATTCATTGAGAGCGATCGTATGATCCAGATCTTTGTAGAGTTCACGGAACATCTCTGTACTTCCCAATATTTCATCCGCGCCTGCAAATGTCTGTTGTACTTCTTTGCGTCCTGTCGGTCGTTCTTCGAGCATCCCGAGCATATTGCCAAACGTTTCCCGAAACGGACCCAGCTTCGCATCATCCGGAATCACACACATCTGCGGTGTAGCATGCAGAATATCGAGGTTGTCCAATAGGCGAGTTGCGACAAGAGCTCCATATGGATGTTGCGTTGAAATCTGATCGCGTACAACAAGTGAGATCAGACTTTCACGCAGATTATAGGACAACGCTTTCGAAGGGTCCTTGTCAACAGAACGAAAGACATATTCATGTCCATCTTCGCCTGAAAGTCTCAGTGACTTCGTTTGCCTGCCTCCTCCCTCCAGATAAGGGATAAGGCCGTGCGCATATGTATCCAGATTGAGATACGCTACTCGGACAGGTGTCGTCCAGCTCTTCCGATAGTGTTCTCCAAGCATCAGGCGCTTAAATCCATTTGCTGCAAATTTTGGATTGGCAGCAACGGAAATACTGTCGGGTGGTGTGGATTCCATGCGCGGGAGTACATATTGATCATCGAGACAGGGTACAAGACGTTGATTGACTTGTACTCCGGCCAGGGGTGTTCTACAGGGTGCCTGCAGGAGCGTCATGCGTTTTGCAAAATGGTATGCGGATCCGTGCAAGTCATATACGGTTGCCCATGCATTGCCTTCCATGTCATAGTGTAATGCAACCAATCCGGGAGCTTTATCTGCATACAGGGTTGATGATGATCGTGAGACAAAACCACGTTTGTCAGCAATACCACTTTGCACCAGAACATTCTCCTTGAAGCTGAGTATCTCTCTGCAGTACTCGTGACCAGAGACATAGATGAGTGATGGATATTCATTCAGAATATCCTCCATGTCTTCACGGAACTCTGCATAACGTTCATTGCAGATTTCACGCGGGGAACCGACATTTTGTTTATGTGCTGTGATCATTGTGCTGAAGACAGGGACGGGAAGGAGCCAGTCAGTGATAGGATAGTGTCCTCCATAGGAACCTCCGGAGACAACCGGGTAATGGCCTGCGATCAGAATATTGCCAAAGCGGGTTTCTTCAATGATCTTCTCCACTTCCTCTATTGCTTCTTCATGCGTGGAAATTTCACATAAGGCTGATTCAGGCGTGGGCTTTTGGAAGGGATGATTCCACCACTGTGTATTGAGCACAATGAGACTCAGGGTGAGATCGAGTTCCAGTTTTTCAGGTCCCGGGCATCCATGATGTAAAGGCCAAAGCACGTCACTTCTATTCAATGAAAGAATATACTTCTCAAGGAGATTGAGTTGTTCCCAACCCAGGGGTCCGGAGTTCGCCCAATCCCGATCGCCAGGAATAAAGATGATCCTCCTGTCATCATGAGCAGTGAGAATATTGAGCAGAGTATCAAGACGATCAGTCGTGGTTTTCAGATTGTGTTTTGTATCTGAAAGATCACCTGTAAACAACACGGTCTGATTCCCGTCAATTGAATCCAGGAGATGGCTTACGCTCCGCGCAAAAGCCCCAACCGCCTGAATATCACCGAAATTGCCAATGGGAAGGACAGTATGCGCGTATTGCCCCCGCGTCGACCCAATACAAGCAACAGAAAGGCAGATTACGCCGGCAAGTTTACTGAGGGAAGAGATGTGTCTCATGGCTAATAATAAAATAAGAAGGTCGAAAGTACACAGCGCCAATGTAATAGATATTTGTATTTAAAAGTCACGCAGAGCACTGAGGAAAAGACTAGCCCACGGAGATGCAGGAGCACTGAGGAAGAGTCTTATTAGGCAGTTTTCTCAGTGATCTCTATGTGATTAAAATGCATATATACAGGGGTTTTAGCTTATGTAAGTTTTCCGGCGTATC
>DATDQA010000248.1:0-11399 GCA_035292505.1 Saprospiraceae bacterium
CCTTGTCCATGTGTATACCATGTCCTCTGCAATGTGGTCTTGTCAATCCTGCAGAGCCCAAACCGTGTAGCCGCCCATACGAATTGGTGATCCTCAATATCTTCTTCCAATTGTTTGGTAAAGTGTAATCGATTGAGCGTATCGCCAAGATTGAGTTTGACGATCGTGTTGTCTAGGGGATTCAGTCGATAAATACCAGGACATTGTGAGCTCCCGATATATTTCGTGCTAATCCACACCGTACCATCGGCCATCGGAAAAAACTCGGCATGGAAGGGTGCACGGGCCTGGGGAAAAATAGTTTTGTCTGATGTTCCGTCGGTCCGGTAATGAAATACTTCGCCATCATATGTACTCATCCATTTGCCGCCCAACTTGTCTTCATAATAGCGATAGATGTAGTTCGTTGTCGCATGCATCCCTGGATGGTACAAAGGAAATAGACGATTTGCACGCAACACATTCACACCCTGCATACCACCAATCCATAAGTTACCTCGACTGTCGCAATACAACGATTCGATCCTATTCCCCATCAGGCCTGTCTGATTTGTTGAAGTGGTCGAATACTTAATGAACTGACCCTCTCTGAGTGCATACAATCCGTCACTCCCTGTACCAAACCAGAGAGTACCGGTAGAGTCCTGTGCAATCTCGCTCCGTTGTCCGCCAAGCAGGAAATCCGGTAATGGTTGCCTCCAGATGACAGCGGAGTTTCTGAAATTCCAGAGTATCAACTCTTTTTTTGTCGCAAAAAGAAGATGGGCATGACCAACATGATAGATTGCACATGAATCAGGTTCAGGGCCATTTTTAAATACTGCACGAACGGCGTACGGAGTATCCGGATGGATTGTCCAGTACGTGTTGTCAGAAACAAAATAGATTGAGCCATTAGACAGACTGTACAAACGCCAGATGTATGAAGCACTGTCTGGCGTATTAGCATTGTTTCTCAGAATAGTTGCAACTGAAAAGGAGCGTGTATCAGGGACAAATCTGGCAAGTCCTTTCTCAGTCCCGACATAAATATTCCCTTCAATGTCTTCTTCGATGGAAGTAATATAGTTACCGGGGAGTGCTCCGTGATCTGTATTGGAATTAAAAAGTTCAAGAGACTCATTATTTGGATCGTAAACCAGGATTCCCTGGGAAGTGCCGATCCAAATCATTCCATCACGGGTTTCATAGAGCACATGGGTGATCGCATACCGCAACGGATTCGCCATTGACCGGAGCAAGGCAGGTGTAGAAAAATGCCGCCCGTTGAAGCGCACAACTCCGCGCATGGTGCCAAACCAAATGAAGCCGCGGCTGTCCTGCATGATCGCCAGGACCTGGCCATCGGGCAGACCATCCTCAATGGTGATCTGGTCGAATACAATGACCTGCTGCTGTGCGGAGACGAGGGGGCACAATATCACACTCCACATCACTACCCATCCTCCACACAGGAACCAGAGCGGGTGAGCCATAGGTTGGGTTTGTTGAGACCTTCTAAATATAGGGAATTTGATGCGACGGTGGCGAAGGCCTGAGGGATTGTCTGGTATTTCCTGGAAAAAAAACAAGAATAGAACACGCATTACACGCCTGTCTGCCATGTCTCCCGGTCTCCGGCGGCCATAGCCTTTGGCGACGGCACGCAGGTAAACCGACATAGGCAGGGATGCGACGGATTTGCACGAATTCTTTCTGCAAAATCAAAAATTCATCCGTGGCAAATCCGTAACAATTCGTGTCATTCGTGTTCCTATCACTTTCTGCAAAATCAAAAATTCATCCGTGGTAATCCGTAACAATTCGTGTCATTCGTGTTCCTATTGCTCTCATCGAACTCTCTCTAATCATACAGCATGTAGAACCCCAAACTTTTCTTACTTTACACGCCATCATTTCCACTTCCCGAGAAGATGAAAAAACTCCATATCTGTCTCTGCATCTGGCTGCTGTCAGTACCGGTTCTTTTGTCACAACCTGTCCACCCGGATCTCCCGCAGATCACCGGATGCGTTGCGTTGGTGCACGCACGCGTTGTAACTGCACCGGGCAAATCACCTGTCGTGGCTAATGTGATCACCCGAAATGGTTTGATCACGCATGTCGGATCGAATGGAACGATTCCGAATGATGCCTATCGCATTGCAGCCGACAGCTTTTATGTCTATCCCGCCTTCATCGATGCATTTTCCAATACCGGCATCAAAGAACAAAAGGAAGAACAAGCCCAGGGCGGACCTCCGGGTCCCGGAAATCGTAGCCAACGTGCTCCGGTGGATGAAGATGGCAACCCATCGCTCGAGGATGCAGGAATCACACCGTTTATTTCCACGCGGACAACATTTGATCCAAAATCTAAATTGATTGAAGACTGGCGCAACCAAGGTTTTGCCATTGCTCACGTTGTACCGAAAGGAAAGATGATCCCCGGAAAAGGCGCAATAGTGATCCTGTCCGGAAAATCCGCAGACGAAGCGATCTGGAAAGAGGATATCTCGCTGTTCAGCCAATGGTCAGGTGCGGGTGGCAACTACCCAAACACCATCATTGGTATGATGGCGAAATGGCGAGAATTGTATTACAATGCAGAACATTCGATGGCACACCTGGCCATGTATTCCGGAGCTCCAATGGTTTCGCGGCCACAATACAACCGGGCGCACCAGGCATTTATCCCGGTGATAAAAAAAGAAATACCGGTGTATTTCCGGGCTCCGAAGATCAAGGACATCTACCGGGCATTAGATTTAAAAAAGCAATTGGGGATGAACATGGTGATTGCCGATGCACAGCAAGCCTGGTCGCTGAAGGAGTATTTCCAACAACCGCATTTGCATCTGGTGCTTTCCCTTGACCTGCCGGAAGACAAGAAAGAAAAGAAAACACCTGAGACCAAAGCGGATACGACTGCCGTTACGGATTCGACCTCACAGGTTTCCACCGATACGGTAAAAGTTGATCCGGAAAAAGCCGCATTTGAAAAACGCCGGGCTGAAAGCTATAAAGAGCATTTAGAGCAGGCCGGTTATCTGGCAAAAGCCGGGATACCCTTTTCTTTTAGTACAATGAGCGGTAAATCAGGCGATTTTTCAAAAACGATGCAAACGCTTTTGAAAAATGGCCTTGACCGGGATCAGGCATTGCATGCATTGACTGTCGCACCGTCGAAACTACTGGGCATTGATCAATACTGCGGCACCATTGAGGCCGGGAAAATGGCCAATCTGATCGTCGCCACCAAACCGTTATTCGAAGAAGGATCAATGATCCGGTATATGCTCGTCGAAGGGACGCTTTTCGATATTGAAGCCAAAGAGAAAAAGAAGTCCGAGAGTGCTACAAACCCGTCAACTGCCGGGATGCTTGGAGGGACCTGGTCTTATGTCATCAATATTCCGGATCAACAACGAGAAGGCACATTGACCTTTTCCGTACAGTCCGGCGAAGTGACCGGAAAAATTACGCTCCAGGAATATTCTGGTGGCGTCATCACACTGCGCAGCATTGTGGTCAATAAAAATTCGGTCTCCTTTTCTTTCCCGTATACGATTGAAGGACAAAATATCGAAGTTGAGTATGATATTGAAATTTCCGGGGAATCGTTTGACGGCAGTGTGACCGCAGGATCTTATGGTTCTTTCCCCGTGACAGGAGACCGTATAGAAAAACCGAATTGATGATTGCTTATTGATTGATGAATTAAATTATTGATTAATTGATTCCAAACATAGAGAGAGTACGATCACGATGAATTCAATCACAACGAGATTTATTTTTCTTCAGAAAAAAGTTTTTAGAGATAGCCTTATTTTCAAATAGTATGAAAGCACTTTTATTCACTGCATCCCTCCTTTGCAGCATCGTGCTGTATGGTCAGATCCCGAAAGGAGATATCCTGATAAAGAACGGCACTATCCTTACTGTCACACAAGGCACGTATGAAAATACGGATGTGCTGATCCGGAATGGGAAGATCGAAGCCATCGACAAGAATATCCAGGCGCCTGTCGGTATCAGAGAGTTCGATGCGACCGGTCTGTACGTAATGCCCGGGATCATCGATGCGCATTCCCATATTGCCATCGATGCGGTGAATGAAGGCACGTTCCCGGTCACACCTGAGGTGCATGTAGGTGACGCCATTGATCCCTTTGATATCGCAATTTACCGTGCGCTGGCAGGCGGAGTCACAAGCATTCATGCAATGCATGGTTCGGCGAACGCGATCGGAGGCCAATGTCAGACGATGAAGCTCCGGTATGGCGAATCCGATCCCAATTCCTTTGTGTTTGAAGGCGCCGCCCGGACGATAAAATTTGCGCTGGGCGAAAATCCGATGCGCGTGCACGGTGAAGGACGCGGCATTCAACCCAGTACCCGCATGGGTGTCGAGCGGGTGATCCGAAATGCCTTTCAGGAAGGAAAGATCTATCGCGATAAATGGCGCCAATATGAAGTGGATAAGAAGAAAAATCCGAATACACCGCCGCCTGTATACAACGAACGGCATCAGATCATGGCGGACATTCTGGACGGGAAGATCATTGTTCAATGTCATTCTTATCGTGCCGACGAAATTCTGATGTTGCTCCGGGTGCTTGATGATTTTGGAGTGCATCGGATCACCTTCCAGCATGTGAATGAAGGGTTCAAAGTGGCGCCGGAGCTGGCAAAGTTTGGTGCCATGGCTTCCGTGTTTTCGGATTGGTGGAGCTATAAATTCGAGGTGTATTATTCCACAGCATACAATGCCGCTATCCTGGTGCGGAACGGAGTGATCACCTCTATCAACAGCGATTCCGGAGAGTTGATCCGTCATTTATTTCATGAGGCAGCCAAGACCAAACGCTATGGCAAGCTGACTGATGACGAAGCATTGGCTCTCATTACCATCAACCCGGCGCGACAACTGGGGATTGATGCACGCCTAGGATCCATCGAGGTGGGGAAGGATGGTGATATCGCCATTTTCAAGAATCATCCATTGTCGATTTATACCGTACCCCAACTGACAATTGTGGATGGAGTTGTCCGCTTTGATCTGAAAAACGATCCGAAGGATATGCGCATCGACATCGATCCGGAAGAAGAGACACCGACCTATTACGGCAGCGAAGAAGTGGAAGGCTGTCTGCTTGATACAGAATTTATGTTTTCACATCATCATTGATCCGGCCATGAGAAGATTTCTTGTTTTATTTCAGATATGCATTTTCTGCATCACCACAATGATTGGCCAGCAGGTTGAAAAGTCCACCTATGGTGTTTTCGCATTGACGAACGCAACTGTGGAAACCGTTACAAAAGGTCGAGTAGACGGAGCGACGGTCGTGGTCCGAAACGGTATTATTGAAGCTGTTGGATCGGATGTTGGTATTCCACCTGGTGCTACAGTGATCGATTGCAGGGGATTGATCGTGTATCCCGGGATGATCGATGGCGGGACCACGTTGGGCCTCGAAGAGATCGGATCGCTTTCACTCACGCAGGATCATGATGAGGTCGGCGATCTGACTCCTGAAATGGAGGCGCTGACGGCGGTAAATCCGAACAGTGTCTTGATCCCGGTGACCCGTGTCAGCGGAGTCACATCAGTGATCACGGCGCCAAGCGGCGGATTATTTCCGGGGACAGCGGCGCTGATCCACTTACATGGCTATACGCCCGAACAGATGTACGGTGGATTTAAAGCTGTGGTGATCAATTTTCCATCCTCAGGACGTCGGGGAAGATATGATCGCCGTTCGGATGAAGAGGTGAAGAAAGAATCCGAGAAAGCGGTGCAGAAGCTCAATGAAACCTGGAAACGGGTGGGTACATATGCCGCAATTGATTCAGCTACGCAGGGCCAGGCAGAGTATAATCCCGGGATTGCAGCATTGCTTCCGGTGTACAAGGGTGAAGCTACCGCGATGGTGGAAGCCAATAAAAAAGAAGACATTCTTGCAGCTCTTCAATGGATCCGGAAGAATAATATCAAGGCGATCCTCACCGGTGTTTCTGAGGGTTGGCGCGTCGCGGACTCTATCGCAGCAGCCGGTATTCCCGTCATCACCGGACCGGTGTTGTCTATGCCGACACGTGATTCGGATCCGTACGATCAGGCTTACCGCAATGCCGGTGTGATGCAGCAGGCCGGCGTGAAAGTTGCCTTGCGCACATCAGAAGCAGCGAATGTCCGGAACCTTCCTTTCAATGCAGGCTTTGCTGCCACCTACGGTATGGGCACGGAAGAAGCCTTGAAGGCTGTGACGATCATTCCCGCAGAAATCATGAGCGTCTCCGATCAGATCGGATCGATTGAAGCAGGTAAGCGGGCGAACCTGTTTGTGTCAAACGGTGATCCGTTCGAGCCTGCGACGGAGATCAAATATCTCTTCATTGACGGATGGAATGTACCGTTGGAGTCGAGGCAGACGCTGTTGTATCAAGAGTTTCTGAACCGGGAGCCGGGGGTTGAGAAGAAGGGAGTGCCGGGGAAGAGTTAGGGATATATCTGCTCCGCGTTACTCTATGACATCAATTGCAACCAAATCGGAATTACTGCTTCACCACCTTCCCCACAAACAGCGCATCCCCTGTCTGCACACGGATCATATACATGCCCGATGGCAATCCGTCCTGTATCCCTATACCTACGTGATCATCTCTGATTTCAAAATAACATGAAGCAGTCAGGGATCCTGAGATGCCTTCAATAGTCACTGTTTCAATAGCTCCGGCCTCTGTGGGCAGAAGCGCAAACACGGAGCCACCAGCTCCAACGAGCGTAGGGAAAAGATCAAGGGAATAGACAGGCACATCACGTGTTGCCGAAATAAATCCCTCCGATGGCATAATCCTCTCAGATGTATAAATCCTATACTCGCCGGGCTTAAATGTGATACGTTCTTCAGTATCAGTCACTATAATACTATCACCGGTAAAATACTCATACCAGGTACCCGGATATTGAAACTTTGGATTGACATCGGAATTAATCACGCGGAAATTCGCGAGTGCTACAGCATCCATGTCGGGATGATTGAGATGTACCGTCTTCACGAAGAAGTTTCCATCGCTGAAAGTAAAGTCGTCGGTTGAAAAGGTAGGGTATTGTGTTTTAAGCTCCATCAACGCAGACGTTACACGACGTAATCTCTCGCGTCGATAATCAGTGAGATAATCCCAACGGATCGGCTTGGGATCGAGACGACAGTTATTATTGATCGTACCATTCGTACACCAATTGATCGGATAGTCATAACCCAACTCCCCGAATTCCCAGAGCATCTTTGGTCCGGGTATAGAATAGAAAATTGCACCGACCGCCTCCATTCTCTGCAATGCTGTCGTCAGTGCACGCGTGTTGTAGTCACCTTCATTGTCTCCTTCATTGAGTGTACGATACATGAGCCGTTCTTCATCATGGCTTTCCATGTATCCGACGACGTGAGGATCATTCCAACCATGCCTGGTATAATCTATCCAATCGAGGTCAGACTGGAATCCTTTTGCGGCCTGACTGAAGCCATAGTTGATATTCCCCCAAAGCATCATGCCATAGTTTGACAGCACCGTTTCTTCGTCATTATCGGCAAAGTGTTCCATGATGACATAGGACTCCGGATCCAGACTCCAGATATGATCTGCATAGTCTTTGAGAATCGCTATGCGTCCTGCATCATATTGAGCCATCAAACCGGCATCATTTCCTGAATTAAATTGAGTGAGACCTTTGGAAAGGTCAAACCTGAATCCATCAAACTTGAACTCTGTGATCCAATAAGTGAGGATGCGTTTCACCCACTGCTTGGTAGCCTGGCTTTCATGATTGAAATCATAGCCCACATTAAATGGATGTCTTGGTGTGACATTAAGATATGGACTCCCTGCTGCAGGTCTGGAATTCACGGGATCCCAATACATCTGTGCCAGTGGTCCTTGGCCGAAAGTGTGATTGAAGACCACATCGAGGATCACCGCAATGCCACGCTGATGTGCCGCATCGATAAAGGCTTTCAATTGTTCACGTGTACCGTAATACTTATCTACAGCCATGTGGAAAGAAGGATTGTATCCCCAACTCTCATTACCTTCAAATTCATGAATGGGCATCAGTTCAATGGCATTCACACCCAGCTTTTGGAAATAATTAAGTGTATCAAGCAATGAAGAAAAGCTATGATCGGCCAAAAAATCCCTCAACAGCATTTCATAGATCACCAGCTTCACTTTTTCAGGTTTTTCAAAATCATCCACTTCGAAATCGAAAGGCTGATAGTCGGTATCGAAAGCGGTGACAATTCCGGTCGTCATATTCTGCGGATATGGAGGCAACGTAGCCATGACTTCTGCATCGACCCAATAATCATTACCAGGATCTAGCACGACTTCGGAATGTGGATCGGCGATGCGGATACCATCACTGACGAGATACTGATAAGTGTTTTTCCCATCGGCAAACACGGATTGTGGCAGCTCAATCCAATATGTTTGATCCACTGTTTGATTCATCTGAAAATCTTCATGTGCCTTGTATCCATTTGCCGGACAAAGCAGAAATGCGTACGCCTTTTGTGGCGCATTGAGCTGAAAGACATATGTTGAATCCGTAAAGTAATTGAGACCATTGACCACATTAGTCGGGCTGGACGTAACCGGGGCGTCGGTATACACGTAAAACTCACGCTCCTCGACAACCAGCATTGTATCCCTGGATCCTTCAAATCTCAACAGATGCCTGCCCGGGTTCAATGGTAAGTAAGTAAACTGTGTATCCAGGATAATTTCAGAAAAGATCAGATCTGCATTATCGTAGATTGTCAAATTCACCGTGTCACTGGCCGCAACATCGATGTCCACATCCTGGTTAAAAGGAATGAGCACATCTGTTCCGGAAGGTGAGCGTACATCAAGAAACAAACCGAGGTCCGACGGATATACATCTGTAAATATATCCGACCCATCTGTGTCACGTCCGACGATGGATCCATTCACATTCCTGAACACGAAAGCCATCTGATAGACTTCTTCAGGAACAGGGATATTGTAGAAGTCAGTGATGTTGTAGCTGAGCGAATAAATGTTCTCTTCTTCACGTGTCATGAGCACGCGAGGATCAGGGGTACCCCAGTTGCCGATCACATGCTGCCAGTCATTGCCATTGGCGCTTTCACTTGATATGACGCCTGTATGTGCGAAGACACTGCCCTGGAATCCTTCGAGAGCTCCGTTGCCTTGCGAAGCATCAAAGAAAACGGTGACATCATCGAACTTGGTTGGGAAGGCAGGTACTGTCCATACGACCAATCCGGTAGCCAGGATGCTTTCTCCTTCCCGGACATTGTAACGCTGATTGATTTTCAGCTTACCGGATTTCTGACGCAGACCTGATGGCCAATAGATCACCACGCTATCAATCGAGGTGAGATCACCAAGACCAAAATGGACAACGGAAGAATTCTGCGATGCATAGCCGGAACCTCCAACGACATATCCGGTCTGCGTCAAATCACCACTGTACAGGACAACCCGGCTGCCAATCGCCTGGCTATTGGAGATCATTCCTTCGAGATCAAATGCAATGTAATTACCAGATGTCTCTACATTCCTGAAGATCTGATTCCCATCATCAGGACCTTCATTGGCGACTACAATGTCAAGCCTGCCATCGAGATCAAAATCTGCATAGGCTGTACCGTATGATCCGAATTCATTCTGAATGTTACCGACATAGTCTTCTGCCTGGAAAGTGAGATTACCCTGATTGATAAACAACTGATTGGGTACTTTACCATGACCCGGGATGCCGAAATAACTGTCATTCGTCAGATAGATATCGGACAACCCATTGTTGTCATAATCAAAGAAGAACGCGCTCCATCCCATTCCGATATCTGCGACACCTACAGCGCTGGAGATTTCATCGAATCTTCCAAGACCATCGCTGATATAAAGTCTGTTTGAATCGAGATTCTCGATATAGATATCCGCAAAACCATCTTCGTTGACATCTCCGACGGCAGCTCCCATGCAAAATCCGGCAAAGGTCAATCTTGTCTCTACCGTCTGATCAGTGAACGTACCATCGCCGTTGTTGCGATAGAGGAAATTCCCATCAAAACCATCCTGTCCCTGGTACAAATCCTGGTCGCCATCATTGTCGTAGTCAAAGAAAATGGCGCCAAGGGATCTGCCAACTAAGCTTATTCCGGATTCTGCAATCACATTCGTGAAGACATTTCCATCATTGCGCCAGAGAATATTCTCCTGGAGAACTTGCGCCACATAGATGTCGAGATCACCGTCATTATCAAAGTCGACGGTATTGACCGAGCGTACATTTCCAACAGTCTGATCTATACCATATTCTGCACTGACATCTGTGAAATGTGATCCATCATTCCGGTACAGAACATTGTTTTCAAATCCATTTCCAAGAAAAAGATCGAGATCTTTGTCCTGATCGAGGTCAAACCAGACACTGCAGTTTGTATGCCCGGGATAGTCAACGTGAAACTCTGCACCGGCCTCTACGAATTCGAAGTTGCCTTGATTGACATAGAGCAGATTGGGTGCTTCCGCGCGACTCACATAAATATCGTCCCATCCGTCGTTGTTGAAGTCTGCGATGGCGATGCCGTGATTCTTGCCAGTCATATTGAAGCCTGTCTGTGCAGACATATCTTCAAATGAAAATGACTGCGCCTGCGAAGAGTAAAAAATACACGCAATGGCTGCAACGACAAGATTAGTTTTGATGAGTTTCATGTTTCTATAAGAGTTCTTTTTTGAAGGGTAATAAAGGTAGGATTTCCACATTAAAGGAGGATGGGTTTATTGCTCCGGTGTATATCACAGATACTATTGTACTCCATTAAAAAGGGCGGCCTGACCCTGCCTTTGTCGGCGCCATAGGCATCCCTTTGGGGCAGACAGGCTCGAAGTCTGCCCGTACCGGCGGGCGTTCGAAGAACCCTGCCTCACAGGCTGCGAGCGTCCGCCGGGCTGGCCTTTTTGATTGTGCAATTTGTTATTTACACATTGCTCCGAAATAAAAGCATTGCTGTCCTGTAGCTCCCACTCCTCGTCAACAATCAATACCTTGCGCACGAGTTTGTGCATATCAGAAGAGCAAATACAAGAGATCTCGATCAGATCAGAAGACTTTTCTCTGATACTGTCAGGTTTGTCAATTTCAGAGACTATGACCTTGAACAGATCAGGATCTGGGCTGCGGGATCTGAGAACATTGATCGATGGAAGAGCAGAATCGCAGAACAGTACTTCCTTATTGCAGAGAAAGAACAAATGATGGTAGGTTTTGCTTCGATGACTGACGAAGGTTATGTCGATTTGATGTATGTGCATCATGAGCACCAGGGAAAAGGTATCGGAACGGCCCTGCTCGGGAATCT
>DATDQA010000249.1:0-5862 GCA_035292505.1 Saprospiraceae bacterium
GCTGTTATCGTTCCAGAGAAATGTTCCCAGTGCTGGATCGAGTATTATTTCAATTTCATCTCCATCACACAGCGTCATTTGATCCGGTCCGATGGAGAACACGATCGGTTGCACAAAGTCTACCTGGATCTCATCCGATGCGTCTCCGCACATGTTCGTGATGGTCAGCGCGTATAGCCCGTCATCATCGATGGCAAATGAGGACCCTGAACTTCCATCCTGCCATTCAAAATCGCCAAGTGATGGATCAAACGAAATAGTAAACGCATCACCGTCGCAGATGAGGGTATCTGCACCCAGTGAGAATGGTTCAGGTGCATCCAGGAAGGAGACTTGAATTGTATCAGAGGTCATGTCACAGTTGTCTGTCAGTGTGACGATGTACGCACCTTCTTCGGAGATCGTGTATTCATTGCTTGTATTGTCATCATTCCACTCATAAGTACCTGCATCAGGATCCATCACAATCTCAAGAGATTCTCCATTACACAACGAAGTATCATTTGGTAATAATACCGGAGGTGCATCCGGAATGATCGTCACTTCGATTTCACCATAGGAGAAGGCACATTCATTTGAGAGAGTGACGTAGTAAGTACCGGATTCTGTGACTGTAAGTGTAGGGTTCGTAGTACCATCACTCCAGAGATAGTTGTCTGCAGTGCCAGGAAAGATTTCATACGAACCACATGCTGTAGCTGGGTCGAGTATGAATTCATCCTCGGCCAATGGCATTTCTTCAACAGAAACTGAGTCCACGTAATAGTATGCGATTGGAGATCCATTGACGCAATTCGTATCTATAGGCGACTCCTCAAGATCACGAAAGTTACCTATCGTAATATAGAGTTCGCCGCCGTCCGCAATAAAACAACGTGAAATAAGTGTCCAATCCTCATAATTACCCAGAAACCCCCCGTTAACTTCAATCTGAGGAGCATAGGGAAGATTCTGATTGTCATCATAAGCCGGTGGATCGACCGTAAAAAGAGCTCCAAATGGTCTTGTTGCACAGTACTCGTCCGCAAGATTGATATAGAATGAAACAAGGTAACCGACTCCAGCACTGAGTGGAGCATTGAGTGGAGCCTGAATATACTCACGAAAACTATCGCCAGAACGACGTGCATACATCCCTGTATAAGCCTCCCCGGAAATAGGCCATTGATTTCCAAAATGGTTTACTGGAACTCCTGCCTCTCCGGGTGAGGCACAGGTATGAAAATAATCCGCAGTTGCTGCATTGCCCTGGACCCAGGGTATACACTGCAAGGGTTCGCCCTGATTCCAGTATGGAGGGCACTCTGTATATACTTCAAAGCTTGGATTAGGAACAAGGTTTTGCCCCAGACAAGGTGAAATCCATACCAGCAATGCAAGCACGAGAAGCACACAGTACCGGTAGATGTTCTTTTTCATTATCGGAGCGGATATAATGAAAATCGGATGCGTTTAAAGGTAGGGAGTTTTCACCACCCGTTCGAAACCTTGCAGAATCGCAGCGCGCGATGCCTCGCTAATTCTTCAAGGTTTGCCTACCCAAGTATTTCGAACTCACCCCCTGGCCCCCAGGGCTAATCAGTGCTAATGGACAAACATACACATTACAGAAATATGTAATATATTTGTAGGAAACGAAACAAAATGCAAGGATTAAGCCATTTCATCAAGCAAATTCCGGATCACAGACGTCGCCAAGGCACAAGACACCCATTCCATCCATTCATCACGATGATCATTTTAGCCAATTTGGGTGGTTATCACGGGTTAAATGAGATGACGAGGTTTATTGCACACAATGCGGAGTACTTTAAAAAGCTATTCAATCTACGGGTTGTGCCAGGGTATACAATACTGAGAACATTCTGTGCTGAAGTCAATTTTGACGCAATTAACGAGGCGTTTTGCAGTTGGGGAAGTCAACACGTTGAACCAAAAGAGTGGTATAGTATAGACGGGAAGGGTATAAATTCAACAGTGAGTGATCCATCCACCTCGAAACAGAATTTTCAATCTGTAGTCAGTCTGTTTGGACACAAGTCGGGAATCGTGCTGAGAAGCAATAGATATGAGAACAAGAAATCATCAGAAATATGTTGTGCTCAAGAGCTTATCAGCCAGTTGGAGCAAAAAGGGCTGGTATTGACGCTGGACGCATTGCATTGCCAAAAAAAACTGTTGAAGCGATCGTGGCTGGAGGAAATGACTACGTAATCCAAGTGAAGGGGAATCAGAAAGACCTATTTCGTGGCATTGAACAAACTCTAGAGCATGGCGAAAAACTTGATGAATACAAGACAGTAGAAAAAAATAAGGGGAGATTGGAAAGCAGAAGGGTTAGAATATACGACTACGATGAAAGATTTATCTCAAAAGAATGGAAGAATGTCCATAGGATCATAGAAGTAGTAAATACCGGAATAAGAGATCAGAAGGAATACTCTGAAAATCACTTCTACATAAGTAGCTTAAAAGACAAAAATGCCTGTGTCTTTGCAGAAGGAATTCGTAAACACTGGTCAATTGAAAATCAGTTGCACCGGGTCAAAGATGTCATTCAAAATGAAGATGATTGCTTAATAGAACACAAATCAATCGCAAGCAACTTATCATTAGTTAAATCCATTGTCATTAGCTTATTTCGACAGAAAGGGTTTCAATCCACCAAAAAAGCTCTCGAGCGATTTAGAAATAGGGTTGATGACTGCTGTGCGCTTATCGATTTAAATTACATATGAAATTTATAGCACTGATTAGCCCTGCCCTGGCCCCCTCTCTTTTTAAGAAGAGAGGGGGAAGAGAAAAAGTAAGAAGGATAGATTCTACATGGTTGTGCCAGTGTGAGCTGACCCCACTTGTAACAGCGCAGGCACTGATTGATTTAGCGTAGGATTGGCGAGAGGGTAATCGGCAGGTCTCGCGCTAGGCGGGTGAGTTCTATGTCATCAACCTCATACTTCCAGACATCTCACGTGATTGTCCGTGTTTGGATCCCATCCTCACCTTAAGAATTTCATCTACATTTCGCGCATGAAATTCTATGCTCTACTACCGGCATTTGCATTTATTACGTCTATCACTTTCGCCCAGGTGAAGCCCGCCCCTCCCCGCGCCGAAGGCGAAGGTCCCTGGCCTCAACTTATCATCCGCGGTGTTACCCTCATCAATAGCACCGGTGCACCACCGATAGGTCCAGTGGATATCGTGGTGGAAAATAATATCATCAAGAACATCGAGGTCGTGGGATACCCTGGCGTCGCGATCGACTCATCCAGCCGTCCTAAACTCAAGGCCGGAGGACATGAACTCGATGCAACAGGGATGTATCTGCTGCCGGGTTTCATAGACATGCATGGTCACATCGGTGGTAAAGAGCAAGGTGCCGATGCAGAATATGTCTTCAAACTCTGGATGGCGCACGGTATCACCACGATCCGCGATCCTTCGGCCGGCAATGGGCTCGAGTGGGTGCTTGATCAGAAACGTAAAAGTGCAAGCAATGAGATCACTGCACCTCGCATTCTTGCCTATACTTCATTCGGTCAGGGTCTGGATGATCGGATCAGTTCTCCCGAAATGGCACGTCAATGGGTAAGAGATAATACTGCCAAAGGCGCTGACGGGATAAAGTTCTTCGGTGCACCACCGGATATTATGGCAGCAGCATTAAATGAAAATAAAAAGCTTGGGTTGCGTTCTGCGTGTCATCATGCACAGATGGATGTCGCGAGATGGAATGTATTGAAGTCTGCGCGTGCAGGCCTAACGACCATGGAACATTGGTATGGTTTGCCTGAAGCACTCTTTGAAAATCAGACTGTACAGAATTATCCGGCTGACTATAATTATAATGATGAGCAGGATCGCTTTGGTGAGGCAGGACGCTTGTGGAAACAAGCAGCTCCACCCTACTCTGATCACTGGAATAAAGTCATGGATGAACTCCTTTCACTTGACTTTACCATTGACCCGACCTTCAATATCTATGAAGCAAGCCGCGATCTGCATCGGGCACGTCGGGCAGAATGGCACGAAGACTATACAATGCCGAAGCTATGGCAGTTTTATCAGCCAAGTACATTATCTCATGGTTCATACTGGCATAGCTGGGGCACGGAGCAAGAGACCGACTGGAAAGAGAATTATAAACTCTGGATGACTTTCATCAATGAATATAAGAACCGGGGAGGTCGGGTCACTGCAGGATCAGACTCAGGGTTTATTTTCGAATTGTATGGCTTTGCCTATATCCGTGAGCTTGAACTCTTACGCGAAGCGGGATTTCATCCGCTTGAAGTCATCCGATCGGCAACACTGAATGGCGCGGAAGCACTTGGTATGGAAAAAGAAATCGGCAGCGTGGAGATCGGCAAGAAAGCCGACTTTGTCATCGTTGAAGAAAACCCTCTTGCAAATCTGCAGGTCCTCTATGGCACAGGCGCGATCAAGCTTACAGAGGACAATGAAGTCGTGCGTGTCGGTGGAGTGACGTATACGATCAAAGACGGCATCATTTATGATGCGAAACAATTGCTACGCGATGTGAAGGCGATGGTGGATAAGGATAAAGAAGAACGTGGGTTCAAAATGTTTCAGCCGGGGATAACGCCGGGGAAGTCATAAATCATGGGTGATGGGAGATAGGTGATGAATGATCGGTGATGAATTATTAATCATGAATGATCGATGATATGTGATGGGATGAACGTGTATTCTATCACTCATCATTCATCATCCATGCCTGTTGCGTATCGCGTTCTTTACAACTTCAATAATCTCTGGCATAAATGTTTCGATACCAGGCCATATCGGTAGTCGTGCAAGACAAGAGCCGGCAAAGTCTGCCACGGGCAATTGTTAGCTTCTGCATCAGATGAAAACTTGAAGAAAACAGATTTGTATCAGCCAAAGCTGATTCGTGAAAGATCATCTGAGTGCCGTTAACGCTTCCTGTATCGAAGAGATCTTTGCCATTCCGTCCTCGAGCTTCTTCCGTTCGCGAGCCACTATGTCAGGGTCTGCATTTACAACAAAGCGTTCATTACTGAGCTTCTTTTCTATCGATGAAACGAATCCACGCAGGTACTCAAGTTCCTTGGTGAGTTTTTCTTTTTCTTCTTCTGGGTTTCGTTCGATAGGAAGATCAAGCAAATACTTTTCTTTACCCACCAAGATCTGCAAAGCACCTTCCGGTGCAACCGAAGTTGTGATCACATCATCCAATTGCGAAAGTTTGCAAACCAACGCTATGCTTCCATCAACCTGTATCAGCGGGTTTGAAGATGCATAGAGTGTCAATTGTTTACTATTCGGGACATTGTGTTGATTCCGCAATTCCCGGATGCCCGTCACCAATGTGCGGAGGTCTTCCATTTGCTCCAGTATCTTCTCATCAGCGCTTTGTACGGAAGGATATTTCGCCGACATGCAGTCCTCTCCTGCTTTTCTGTCTTTCAGCTGATGCCACAACTCTTCCGTGATAAACGGCATAAACGGATGCAACAGAATACAGATGGATTCAAACGCCTTGAGTGTAAAATCCATTGTCTTCTGCTCTAAGGGCTGACCATATACAGGTTTCACCATCTCAAGGAACCATGAACAGAAATCATCCCACACGAAGGAGTACAGCGTCATCAACGCATCTGATAATCTGTATTGTGTGAACTTCTCCGAGATATCGGGAATCGTCTTGGCAAGAAGAGCTTCAAACCATTCGCAAGCGAGTGCATTAGCTTGCACGATAGTTTCATCGTCGCTTCTGCTCTCCCGCTTAGGCGGGATGTCCGCTGCGCTCCCATCTGCTTTTTGCTCTTTGTCCTCTGCTCTCGCCCATCCTTTTACCAGACGAAGTGCATTCCA
>DATDQA010000250.1:0-10072 GCA_035292505.1 Saprospiraceae bacterium
AAAAGTCGATTCGTCAAGTCCGCAATTATCTGAAGCGGAGCCACCACCTGCAATGAACTCCGGATAGGTGGTAAAAGCAGGAGGTACATCGCCATTACATGCGAAAGAAACATCAGCAGGGCAATTGATTACCGGAGGGATGAGATCACCGACCGTAATAGTTTGCACACATTGACTGACATTATCGCAGGAGTCTGCAATCTCGTATGTACGTGTGATGGTTCTGGGACAAGTGCCATTATCTGTTTCCGTGACAGCAAAAGTAGATTCATCAAGACCACAGTTGTCAGAAGCAGAGCCACCACCTGTGATGAAGTCCGGATAGGTAGTAAAAGCAGGAAGTACGTCACCATTACATGCAAAGGTATTGTCAGGTGGACAGGAGATCACGGGAAGCATGTTATCGGTAACAGTAATGTTCTGTGAGGTAGAACTTGTATTTCCACAAGAATCTATGAAAGTCCAGGTTCGCAAGATGATATAGCCACAACCTGCTGGGTTTTGTATATCAATACCCGTGACAGTGATATTGCCATCACAGTTATCAACTGCAGTAAGATCAGAGGGGGGCGGAACCTCAGTAATACACTCGTATGCTTCATCAATAGGGGATGGAGGAGGCACAGGCGGGATCGTGTCCTGTATAGTGATGTTCTGAACGGCAGCAATAATATTCCCGCAGGAATCACTATACATCCATGTACGCATTACTGTCGATCCACAAGCTACCGTACCGGACTGCGTGCCGGCAACATTTCCTTCTATCAGGCACAGCATTGATGCACCATTTGAGTAAAACAAATCCGGTATCGTACTTAAAAACATATCCTCACAGCTCACCGAAGTATCAACAGGTGGATTCAAAAATGAGGGAGGAGGTGCAGGTAAAATTGTAATAGTTTGTGTGTACATAAGTGAATGCATACAACTCAACGTCGTATCCCAGGAAATTATAATAGACCCACTGCAAGCATCATAGTTTTGCGTGATTTGTGGTGAAACACTTCCTGACATTTCACAAACACCGGTCTCACCATTACTAAAATTCAAAGGCTGAACGCTTGTCAGGAAAATGTTCACATCTGTGCAATTGATCGTTGTATCATTCGGAGTAGAAGAAAACGTAGGCGCTGGTGTTAGGATAATCATGACAGTCTGCGTATGGCTTAGCGAAAAGCCGCACTGTAATGTAGTATCCCACGTATAGGTAATCTCTCCTCCACAGATATCGAAACTACCGGTTATTTCTAGTGAAACTGATCCTGATAAAAGACATGAACCTGTTTCTCCATTTGTGTAGCTCAGGGCTCCGGGATTATAATTGCTTGCATCCACGCAAGTAAGAATGATGGTGTCCAAAGGAGGATTTGTATACACGGGTGGGGCAGGTGGAATTACTGTAATCATCTGAACGCTATCTGTCACATTTCCACAAGCATCGGAGGTTGACCAGTTGCGGAAGAACACATAGCTGCAAGTACCCGGAGGCGTTTCTGAAAAAGTAACTGTTGGACTGAGGGTGCAGTTATCGCTGCCCGTGACAACTGCAGTATCGGGGATCATACACCATGTAACCGTAATATCATTTGGAACGCCCATCAATACAGGAGCTTCTGTATCTTCTACTGTGATTTGATGATCACAGATTTCCGTATTACCTCCGTCATCGCTAATCGTAAATGTGCGCATAACCGTAAGCAACGGATTTGGAGGACAACCCATGTCAATAATAGTATCCACATAAGTAATAGTGACTGGGCAATTCGCCATGATCGTTCCTCCGGCGGCAATAAAATCTATTGTATCAATACTTACAGGTGTAGTAGAAAAGTCAAATCCTGTGTTGACGACGTTAATCACGGATTGGTCGCAACCCTCAAGAACTAAATCAGGGGGGCATGTAGCAGTGAGTGCACATGCAGGTCGGATTGCAATTTGTTGGGCAACCCAGTTCGCATCAATGGGATTTTGCGGATCAGCGGGTTTGTCACCGGAAGCGCCGGGAATCGGAAGGCCAAAAGATGCCAGCATATTCGAAGGTCTGCAGCTATGCGTTTCATCATATAGCAGTGTCGTCATCGGATGGGGATCATAGTTATCCGAATCATTATTTGAATAATAGCACAGAATAAGGCAATTACTCACTGTGGTCGTAACGCTAGGGGCTACAACAGGATCATCATCTCCCATTGCACTATCAAAGGCGTGTATCGGCATTGTGGGGTGATGTCCTGTGATACGCACACATCCCATTGCCCACATCCACCTGGGACCAAGTGGTGCGCATGGCGGAAAATTAGGCGCGTTACCACTTAATTCAAAAAAATTTGTATCCGGCTCTCCGGCGGCGATTTTCCAAAAAGACATCATGATGACATCATTGGTATTCAAAGCCGTATCGATCGGTATCCATCCTCCTGTAAGATCTGTGACAACGAGGGTATTTGAATGACCAACCATCAATGTAATAATCAACAGATCTCCATCCTGTGTCCCTGCAGGTTTTGGTACAAACGCATTAGTGAGATTTGGCGGTCCAGGAGGTGAGGTACCCCATTTGAACTGGACACTTTGAACAACCGGAATCGACTGACTAACTATAGGTTGTACTATCGAAAGAGAGAAAAACAGGATTCCCCAAAATACGCTCCATAACGATCTGGGAGAAGGGTAAGAAATACACCATAGAAAGACAGGGTGAAGCAAACCCCATACAGCGGGGCTGGTTCTCCGGAAGGGTGTTAAGGGTACTATCGAGAGTCTCCGGTTTTTCACTCTCTTTTTAATCTAGTTCTTAGTGGAGCGCGTAAGTGCCTGTTTTACAATCTTCTAATGATATATTTATTAGTGTATCATCGCTCTCAAATGTAACCCCAAATGGATGAAAAAAAACTAAACCGAATCCTCGGGAGACTGAAGTTACTTCAGATTGTCGAAAGTTCAACATTGTCCAATGCGTAAAAACATCAAAAATTGATCCAAAGACGGCCTGAAATGACCTTCAGTGAGCCCGATTACTTTAGGGATAAGTAACTGATAATTAAATCTTTAGAAGGGTACAGGATCCCTGAATTACGCTTTTCCATAGATACGGGGAAAGGCATTCAGATGGATTTAAGGCAGGAGTCCAGCATCAGACCGTAAAATGCCTCGGATTCCTTATATAGAGTTGGAACAGCGCAGAATACGTTATTCAGCTTCCCAACTACATACATAGCGCACCCCGAGCCATGAATGCGACCCCGTATAATGTCTTCGGATCAAGAGGGAATAAGAACCAGTGGCATCTGTCCAATTTAATCCTTTGCATACACCCTTTTCCTCCACCATTTCAGATACATTGCCAGCGAGACCCACAATACGTGTCAATGGACGAAAAGGGATCTCAAACCGATTGCGTTCAGTAAGTTCAATGTGATCCTTCTTAAATACTTTCCGTGCGATCAATTCCCAATCATCTTCGCTTGGTAGTCTGAATACCGGATAGGGAATTACCGAGTTCTCTTTTACGACTGGATACTCACGAGAAAGATATTTTGCAATAGAAAAGAAATTCTCTCGATTCTGCTTGTCGTCGTAAAGAATAATTTCCTTATCGACCAGGACTTTTTCATATACACGATCAGATCGCCATTGCATATACGCCAAGGCCTGATCATAGTTGATACCAATCATTGGGTATTCATCATACTTCGGCGATGCAAAATAATCCCGTGCGCTACCCAATCCTAGCTTGCGCAATGAATTGTCCATGTCACTTGTATCAGGCAACGCAAATCGATACTCATTTGAACCTTCACCCAGAATAACATTGAGCCAATGCAGATAGAAACGATAATCAATTACACTAAGTTCTTTCTTATCCACATAGAAATTATCCGAAATCTTCTTTGTCCCAGGCGGAGGAGTATGGATTTCTGTCACAGCCAAAGGAATATCATTATTCATAACGAGGATTAACCAATAAATAAATAATATATTTTTCATTGTCTTGAAAGGATATTATGTCATGAACAGTCAACCACCATACCCTCTGAGCTAAACACTTTCAACTCCCACTATACCGACACCTGGTAATCCCGCAAGACCTGGTTCAAAGAGGTCTTTTTATCCGTACTGGGTTTACGTTGTCCGATGATGAGTGCACACGACACCTGGTATGTCCCGGAAGGAAAGATTTTTGGATATGTTCCCGGGATCACCACGGAACCTGGTGGTACCATACCCCGATGTATGACAGGTTCAGTACCTGTCACATCGATGATATGAGTGGATTGGGTAAGCACCACATTTGCGCCGAGCACCGCCTCCCGACATACGCGCACACCTTCCACGACGATACAGCGCGATCCAATAAAACAATCATCTTCAATAATGACAGGAGCCGCTTGCAAGGGTTCTAACACGCCACCGATACCAACTCCACCACTGAGATGGACATTCTTTCCAATCTGTGCGCATGAACCCACTGTCGCCCAGGTATCCACCATCGTACCACTCCCGACATACGCGCCAATGTTGACATAACTCGGCATCAGAATAGCACCGGGTTCAATAAAAGATCCGTAGCGCGCAAGGGCATGTGGTACGACGCGCACATTCTGTGCAGCAAAGTTTTTTTTGAGTGGAATCTTATCATAAAATTCGAAAGGACCTATCTCAACGGTTTGAGATTCATGCAGGGGGAAGTAAAGCAGGATTGCTTTTTTCACCCAGTCATGTACCTGCCATGTACCGTCATCTGCGGGTGATGCAACACGCACCTTACCTGTATCAAGTGCCGCCATCACATCATCCACAGCCTGACGGACTTCGCCTGTTTCCAGAAGTGTCCGATCATCCCATGCACGTTCGATGATGGATTTTAAGTGTAACGCCATACGCGTAAAAGTAATGGAATCTCAACAGTAGGCGTCGCGCTTAGATGATGACTACAATTGATCTGTTGCAGTGCATAATTTGATACTCACAGAAGGCCTTTTCTGACCAATTATCAGCCCCTTAACGGACGAGTGTGATATCCCCGCTGACTATACGTATTGATCCATTACGAAACTGCACCTTAGCGACATAGACAAATACTGCCGGATTCATAAACTGTCCTTTAAACCTGCCATCCCATCCAAGAACAGGTTCATTTACAAGAAAATCCGTTCCGCGAAAGACCTTTTCACCCCAACGATCAAAAATTTCAAACTCCAGTACGCGCGCAAGTTCATCATTGGAAAATACGGTGACGAAATCATTGATATTATCCAGATTCGGTGAAAACACATTAGGCACAAAAAGGGTAAAGTCTTCTTCCACGTGTACGACCAGATAATCTATTGTACTGCAGTTCCCTGCATAGACGGTTGCACTGATCACAATAGAATTTGCGGAAAGAGGAATAAACCATGGATTTAAGCAATGCGTGCAGGAAAGGACATCAGCAGGACTCCATGTGATAGAGTCAATAATGCCGGGTGGAACAATCACTGCAAACAATTGCGCTGAATCACCAAAAACAAGTTCAAGATCAGGACCAATATCCAACGACAAGCCCGGACCCTCATTAAGCGTAACAATTGTTTCCCACTCACAATTAAAACTATCCCTGACGATCACTGAGTATGTACCCGCGACAAGTCCGTTGAATACAGGAGATATCTGGAACAGAATACCATCCAATGAATATAAGTAAGGTGGAGTACCTCCTATAGGAGTCTCAACCAGGATCTGTCCACTTGTATCACCAAAACAAGTGGGATTTATCACCGAAATATCCGCACCAGACAGGAATTCCGCCATCTGCACTTCAGTAGAATCAGAATCGGCACATCCGGTCTGCATATTCATCACCGACAGTTCATAGATTCCCGCAATTTCTACCTCAATACTCACTGCTTCCACATTTGACACACCAGGACCATTCCAGACATACAAATACTCCGGCCCGGAAGAAGACTGGCTTCCATCGAGCAAAGCAACATCGTCGTGACATTCAATAACCTGTGGAGGACCTGCGTCTGCATTCGGGAGCAGACGCGCATCAAACACTGTGACAGTGTCTGTTGACATGCAACCAGTCAAGGTGTCAAGTACCTGTACGATGTAATCACCGGGAAGGCCAACATAGATGATACGATAATCAGGATTTGAAACAATACCTCCAGGAGGGCCACTCCATGAATAAAGAAGACCAGGTAATTGTTGATTGCTGTTTGCTTCAAGAGTCACCAACTCGTCAGTACAATCAAGGATTTGATTCTCACCGGCAGTTGCGGGAGGAAACTCCGTAAAATCCATGACAAGATGTGAATCAACAGCCTGGCAGCCACTCAAAGTGTCTATGGCGTATAACAAATACAGTCCTGCTTCTGTGGCATGGATCGAGGAAACGTTAATTGCAATCTGACCTGCGGCATTCATCCAGAGATATACGATACCCGATCCTGTCGTCGAGCCGCTGGCACTGAGCTGTACCGAAATCTGATCACAATCCAGATTTCCCGATGCGTCAATTTGTGCAATCACATCCACGCGAATGTCTGTCACCAGTACAGTATCCGGTGGTGAAACACAATTCTGCACCGTATCGGTCACAATCAAAATATAGACACCGGGTTGATACACAACAGGAGTGGGTTCATGGATCAGATTGGTGGTGATCCCAGGACCGGTCCAGGTAAAAAAGAATTCGGGATCATTAGAACTACCGTTCAACATCACACTATCTGTGACACAGGTGATGAATTGATCAGGGCCTGCATCCGCGACAGGAGTATCGGTATCAAGAAGCACCTGCACCGTATCATACGAGACACATCCTTCCAGCGAAGTCACAGAGAGAATATAAGTACCGGGTTGTGAAACATCCTGTTGCCAATTGTCTGGCACGGTGATCCCCGGACCAGCCCATTGCGGTGTGCCCGTACCCACACCTGAAAGAGTCACCAGGAATGATGCACATGACAAGGTCTGATCTATACCCGCATCTGCCAGTGGCGCGTCAATAAGAGAGAGAACAAGCGTAGCGATGCTGTCACAGCCGTTAGCACCAATCAATGTATCGATATACGTGCCGGCCTGAGTGTGAGAGCCTCCACTCCAGGTAAAGACTTCTCCTGCACAAATCGCAGCTAAAATGAGAGAGTCAGTAGGGAAGAGGATTTCAAGATCAAGGACAAGAATACTATCGCATCCATTGGTTGCTGCATCCGGCAAAGTATCCGTGTGTATGCCGGCCGTGCTGTACCCGATACCGTTCAACACATATATTTGACCTGCGCAGATGGATACATCAAACAGAGTGACAGGAGGCTCACAGCACACTTCTACTGTTAAATCCAGTGTAACGGTGCTATCGCAACCATCCTGATTTATAAGAAGTATGGCATACATGCCCGTGCTATCGAATTCTTCATTCCCGACAATCACACTTTCACCTTCACAGATCGTAACAGTGAGAGATGTCGTATCGGTTGACGTAGCAAGAATAATTGCGGGAGCATTGTCTGAGCAGTCTTTTTCATCTTTAATATAAACGGTATAATTCCCCGCACTGAGCCCGGGGAAAACAGGACTGCTTTGGAAGTTGACATTGTCAAGAGAATACAAGTGATTCCCATTGCCACCGGAGGAAACTACCGTAAGCGAACCAGGATTATCACATTCAGCATGAGTTACGATGATCTCATCAATCGTCGGCATGGACAAAGGCTCAATGATCACCTGCGTCGTCGTGATACAACCAAAGGGGATATCACGGATATATATCGTATACACACCCGGGCCGAGACCATTGAAAACATTTGAAGATTGCCAGAAAACACCATTGAGAGAATATTCAAGTGGGAAGAAACTCCACGCATAGACAGTGATGGTTCCGATATTTTGTGTACAGGTGGCCTGTGTGACAACAGCACTGTCAAATCGGGGTGCATTGTCATTGTCAATGAAGATTTCATCACAATCGATACATCCTTGTGCATCACGCACGCAGATTTCGTAGAATTCGGATTCCAGATTCCCATAAAAGTCATTGGATGAATAAGGACTTCCATTAAAGGAGTACGTATAAGGAGCAACTCCGCCAATGCCAAAGATGATCGCCCAGCCTTCAGCGCCACCGCAATGCTCATCTTCCTGGATGTGATCTACTGTAGGACCAACGGATCCCTGGATGGTAACAGTGATCTCAGCTTCGCAATCATTTTCATCAATAACTGTTAACAGTTAATTGCCAGGATCAAGGTCATCGAAAAAATTGTTATTCTGGAATGGTCCGTTATTCAGACTATACAGCAGCTCTCCTGTACCACCGGAAGCATTAACGGTAATCTGACCACTGCCGGAACCACATGTGGTATGTACGACAGGTGTACTGATAATTTGCGGGCCGTCCAGATTCGGGACATTCACAATCTGCGTTGCCGTACACCCGTTTGCATCTATCACAGTCATTGTATGGGGTCCTGAGGGAAGATTGTTAAAGGTCGGATTCACAGAGAACGGACCACCGTCTATAGAATATTGAAGAGTCCCGGTACCTCCGGATGCAAAGACTGTGATACTACCGCTTCCAGTGCCGCATAATGCCGCTGTAGTCGATACGTTATTGATCATTGGACCGCCAATGTTAACAATCTGAACCACTTGTGTCACCACACAATCGTTTTGGTCGGTCACAGTAACGGTATATGTCCCTGCACTTAAATCCGCGAAAACATTAAAAAGTTGTGGAGGGCCACCTATCGAGTACATCAGGGGCGGTGCTCCACCACTGGCGAGGACCAGAATCGTTCCATTTGGCATCCCGCATGTTGCATCATTGACAATAGTACTATCTATTTGTGGTGCACCATCATCGGGAACAATCACAGTCAGTGTATCTGTGCAGCCATTGGCGTCTTCGAGAATCACTTCATGGGTACCGGCAGCCAGGTTTGTGAAAATACCGATAGGTTGTTCGTCACCACCAAGGGTGAAAATATAAGGAGAAGTACCTCCATTTGGCATCACTTCTAAGCTTCCATTAGCTTGCCCGCAAGAAGCAGCCGTAACGCCAGACAACTCCAGTTCAGGACCAGGATTAACAGGAATTTCAATACTCGCAATTTCTACACAATTACCAGCGTCCTGAACAATAACTGTATACATACCTGCGGCAAGTCCTGTAAAGAAATTCGCATTTTGGAAGTTGATTCCATCGATAGAATACGAATAGGGTACTGTACCTCCGCTTGCCAGAATCTGAATAGCACCGTCTGCATTGCCTGCACAACTCACGGGGATAATGTCAATAGCATCAATGGCTATAGTACAGCCAACAAACTCGATTGTGAACGTGCATTGGTCTGTGCACCCATTTGCATCTGTCACCAGTATTTGGTATGTTCCCGCTGGTAGGTCGGTAATTGTATGAGTACCAGTTGTATTCAGTACTGTGCTACCGGATACCGGTCCTGACCATGTGATTGTAAAAGCCGGCGTGCCCGCACTCACTGTGACAGTGCCGATCCCATCATTCGCACCGGAATCATCCTGCACTGAAGCGCACGCCACAATAACCTCAGGATGAATGATCACGATGATAGTGTCGGCATCACTACAGATTCCGCTGGATGCAGTATAGATCACCTGATGTTGCCCCACACCCAGGACAAGAGGATTGAACTGATTCGAAGACACTGCACCACTCCAGACACCATCAGTAGGAATTGCAGAAAGTGTCTGCACGCCAGCCTCAAGACAGAAGGGCCCCGCCTGGGTGATAGCGACATCTGGAGCCAGATTGAAAACAAGGCTGATCGTCACAATGGAATCACAACCATTGGTGCCATCTAGGGTCTCTTCACCTGTTGGGTTATTTTCATTATAAGTGGTGCCATTTACTACGACGGAGTAGCCGTCGCCAATACAGCCGGTATAGGTTTCAATGCCGGTAAAGACATCATTGAAAGTCAAAGAAATCGTGACCACGGAATCACAGCCGTTACTATTTGTCAATGTCTCATTACCGGAAGGATTTCCTTCGTTGTAAGTGTTGCCATTGACCACGACGGAATAACCGTCGCCAATACAACCTGTA
>DATDQA010000251.1:0-3760 GCA_035292505.1 Saprospiraceae bacterium
GCTGCTGTAGTGGCATGAATGTCTTCACCATTGCGGAATGCAGTCAACATCCCTTCATCCTGCGTGATGTGTGCTATGATGCGGAGCTCTATTTGCGAATAGTCTGCAGACAGGATCACGTTGTCTTTCCCTTCTGCGATAAACGCTTTTCGGATTTCACGTCCGCGATCTGTCCGGATTGGAATATTCTGAAGATTCGGATTGATAGAACTCAAACGCCCCGTGGCAG
This sequence comes from Saprospiraceae bacterium, assembly GCA_035292505.1. Taxonomy (GTDB): domain Bacteria; phylum Bacteroidota; class Bacteroidia; order Chitinophagales; family Saprospiraceae; genus DATDQA01. The sequence goes on from DATDQA010000251.1 coordinate 230, forward strand.
CAATGGTTTGATTGAATGTTGTATGAATCCGTCCCGTACGTGGATTAATCAGTTCAGGCAAGGAATCGACATATGTGGACTTGAGCTTTGTCAACTCACGATACTCCTGGAGCAATGGAATGACAGGATGATCTGAAAGGACAAGAGAGAGGATCTCTTCTGCAGTGGAATATTGGCCCGTCTTCGTTTTCTTTCCCGGATATTCAATGCCCAATTGCTCGAAGAGGATCGGTCCAAGTTGTTTTGGTGAATCGAGATTGAACTCACCTCCGGCATGCTTATAGATTTGTTCCCTGATGCCAATCAACTGACCGGTCATCTCCTGAGAATAAGAGCGCAGGAAGTCTACATCGATTTTTACGCCCTTGCATTCCATATCGATAAGCACATGGATCAGAGGGAATTCTATCTCATGAAGGAGTTTTTCCGCATTGACTTCCTTTGCCATCTTATCCGTGACCTCGCGTAGCTGTAATGTGATATCGGCATCCTCAGATGCATAATCAGTCAGTAACTCCAGAGGTGCATCTCGCATTGCCTTTTGTTTTTTGCCTGGTTTGCCGATGAAGTCATAGATCGGGACAGGCTTATAACCGAGATACGCTTCAGACATCATGTCCATCTTGTGACGCACATCTGCTGTAGACACAAAATGCGCAACCATAGTGTCGTAGACAGGTCCCCGGACATATACATCATAGAGACGCAGAATCTGTGCGTCAAACTTGATATTGTGCCCAACCTTTTCAACATGCGGATTGCTGAAGATGGGTGCAAACTCCTGCAGGATTTTTTTAGCAACGCTTTCCTCTTTTGGACAGGGCACAAACCATCCTTCATGCGGTTTCCACGAAACAGAAAAACCAATGATATCCGTATCATGTGAGTCGAGGCTCTCTGTCTCTGTATCAAAAGCAAAGGAAGATTGCTGACTCATCAGCTTCGCCAGTTCTTTCCGTTTCTCAGGTGTGTCAGCACAGTGATAGATATGTGGAGTATTAGAAATATTCTTGCCGGCGGGTGTGGCAATCTGTCCATCCGGAGTGATTCCTGAAAAGAGATCAGCTTGTCCTGTCTGTGCAAGTGTGCCGAACGCATCTCCGAGGACGCGTTCACCGAGACCACGAAATTCCAAAGCCTGAAAAAGTACGGACAACTTCTGTTTGTCCGGCTCTTCCATGATGAGTTTGTCAGGATCGAACTCCACAGGTGCATCGAGGACGATGGTGGCAAGTTTCTTTGAATCAAATGCCGCCTGTTTATTCTCCGTGACTTTGTCTTTGAGTTTCCCTTTGATCTCATCAAGACGTGTATACATTTCTTCAATTGAACCGAAATCCTGAATAAGTTTCATGGCAGTCTTTTCACCGACACCGGGGATACCCGGAATATTATCTACACTATCGCCCATGAGTCCGAGAATGTCGATCACTTGATTTGGTCGCTGAATACCATAGCGCTCGGTGACTTCCTTTACGCCAAGAATCTCGGATGGATTACCTTGCCTGCCCGGCTTGTAAATGAGAATTTTATCTGACACAAGCTGGCCGAAATCTTTGTCAGGTGTCACCATATATACGGTATACCCTTCCCTCTCGGCGATCTTGGCCAGTGTACCGATCACATCGTCTGCTTCATACCCTTCCGCTTCAAGGACAGGAATGCGATACGCTTTGATGATATCCTTGATCCAGGGGAAGGCTGCTTTGATATCTTCAGGAGTCTCATCACGGTGCGCTTTATAGTATGCGAATTCTTTTTCGCGCATACTGCCTCCCGGAGTGTCAAATACGACTGCCAGATGCGAAGGTTGTTGCGTGCGCAAGAGCTCTTCGAGTGAATTGACAAATCCGAAAATCGCAGAGGTATTGAATCCCTTTGAAGTGATACGGGGATTGCGGATGAAGGCATAATAGGCTCTGTAAATCAGGGCATAGGCATCAAGGAGATAGAGGCGTTTGTCTTCAGACATCTGGGGAGTCAGGATTGGTGATAAGCGGCTAAGGTAGGGACTTACTACACTCTGGTTTCATCGGATTGAAATATGGGTAACAGAGGGAAGTTATATACCGGATTGTATTCTGATTCCCCTATCTTCAACATTCTGAAACAAGAATAATCATGCGCTTACTCTGTTTAGCTGGTTGTGTGATGCTCTCTTTTACATGCCTGGTCGGACAAACTTCCTACACGACCACAGTAGAAAAACCGGTCACAAAGTTTCGTACCGTAGATCTTCAAACGCTGAGTGAACCTCAGGCCTATATCGAATTTCTCGAACGACCGAAGCCAGGAGGAGAAGGATACAGTACAATGCTCCAGGAGCAAAAAGCAAAAGCAAGTGCGTTATTTCCGGAGATGCAGGCTTCATCCACACCGATGCGTTCTTCAGTCGAGCCCCCCCTGTTGATTCGAAACTTTTTTGCCAATGCAGCCACTGGCATCCCTTTGGATAATCATCTCGCTGTGAACAGGCAGGATCAGGTCGTGTCTGTTATCAATACGCACATGGTTGTCCTGGGACCAACAGGTACATTTCAGAAGCAATACTCGCTTGATGATTTTTGGTCGGCTGTTGGTGAGACAGAATTTTATTTTGATCCGCGTATTATCTATGATCCTCTGGAAGACAGGTATATCATTGCCATGATGCAGGACTTCGACTGTGCAGGGAGCAATATTGTCTTTGCCTTCTCGGCAACTAATAATCCGACGGGGGTATGGCACATGTATCGCTTTGAAGGATGCCCGAATGCAGATGACACATTCGCTGACTTTCCGATGATCGCAATTACACAGGATGAGTTGTTCTTCACATACAATGCAGTGTACCAGGATTCGAGCTGGCAGACAGGCTTCAATGAGACATTCATTTACCAGATCAACAAGTTCGACGGCTATAGTGGAGAGGATCTGCACTGGAGAAGCTGGTCGGATATCAGGCACAACAATCGTCTGCTGAGGTATATCTGCCCGGTGAAGTTTGGCAATGAAGATTTTTCTTCAGACATCTACCTTCTGTCCAATCGCAGCTTCGATCTCCAGAATGACACGGTCTTCCTACTGCACATCAACGGAAACCAGGATCAGTCAAATCTTGAACTCACCATTCAACCCATGATTTCAGATATTTCATACGGTGTACCTCCGAATGCGCGTCAACCAATGGACTTTCTGCAGACGAATGACGCACGTGTGCTGGACGCCTTTTATATAGAAGATCATATCCAGTATGTGGGAAATACGATGGACCCGGGTACAGGACGCTGTGCGGTATATCATGGCATGATCACAGATGTCTCCACTGCTCCAATATTGAGCGCTGAGTATTTACATAATGGTACTGAGCATTTTGCATATCCCGCTATCGCATATACAGGCGCTATCCCGGGGGAACGGGATGCGATTGTGGTTGCCAGTCACTCCTCGATGACAAGATTTCCTGGATACTCAGCGCTTTACTTCAATGAAGGTTATTCAGAGTGGATTGTCGTAAAGGAAGGTCTACGCAACATCAACATGTTTGACATC
>DATDQA010000252.1:0-4300 GCA_035292505.1 Saprospiraceae bacterium
ATTCACAGGGATACTTCTTTCGGAAAGCGCTTTCACTGTCTCAAGTCTCTTCTGATATGTTGCAGTCCTTGGCTCCAGCATTTGTCTGAGTGTTTCATCCAACCCATTGATGGAGAGCGAAACTTTTACGAGGTCATGTTCAGCCATCTTTTCCAGGATATCTGTATCGCGTAGAATCAAACTGTTCTTTGTGATCATTCCAACCGGATGCCGAAACTCCCAAAGCACCTGCAATAGCTGTCGTGTAATTTCCAGCTTTCGTTCAATCGGCTGATAACAGTCCGTATTGCCTGAAAGCATGATCGGTACAGGTTCCCAGGACCTGGATTGCAGCTTTTCACGCAGGAGTTTTGGTGCATCTTTTTTTACCAAAATGATCTGTTCAAATTCCAATCCTGCGCTATAGCCCCAATATGTATGTGTATTCCTGGCGTAGCAATACACACATCCATGTTCGCACCCCTGATAAGGATTCATAGACCACGCCATGCCGATATCCGGGCTGTCAACTTTATTCAGGAGGGATTTGGCATGTGTCTCGAGATATTTTGTTTTCGTGGAAATGTCTTCATCAATGATGAGTGCACTATCCCTGACATGGGGTTCAAAAGGATTTGAAGGATTGATCTGGGCTCCACGGCCTTTCAAGTAGTCGTCTTGAAAATTGTCCATGTGTAGTGAATGTATGACTACGAAAATAGAGAAAATTGCTTCTGGATCCAGGTTACTCGTTGCTCGTTCCTGGGTACTTGTTCCTCGGTAACCCGCTCCTTGGTACTGGGTCCTTGGTACGCGTTCCTCTGTCTTTGTTTCTGACCCACATACAACCAGTACCAAGGAATAAGGAACAAGGAACAAGCACCAGCCAACCAACATGATTCAGGCAGCGTATCTTTAAGTTTTAAGGTCTTATCTAACAGAGCAGACAGATTTGGAGTATCCGGTAATCATCCAACAGTGCCTGAAAGGTAACAGGAAGGCGCAAAAAGTACTCTTTGACCACTTCGCGGCAAGGATGCTATATCTGTGTCGTCGCTATGCTGTTGATGACAATGAAGCACAGGATATGGTACAAGAAGGATTTATCAGGTTGTTCGGGAATCTGGACAAATTCAGAAATACCGGCCCTTTCGAAGGATGGGTGCGACGCATCTTTGTAAATTCTGCTATCAAATACTACCACCGGGAGAAGAATCACAATAGTGCCGCCGCGATGGAGGTGGCATCAGCATTCGAAAATGAAGAACCAGGTGTTTTAAACGCATTGTCCGAACAAGAACTGCTTGGTTTGCTCTCTGAGTTGCCAAAGGGTTATCGTGTGGTATTCAACCTCTATGCCATTGAAGGATATAGCCATGCAGAAATTGCATCCCTTCTGGATATCCGGGAAAGTACTTCACGCTCCCAATTGGTGAAGGCCAGGAAACTGCTTCAAACAAAAGTCAATGAAATGCAAAGAGTAATGCTATGAGTGATCACTATATCGATAAAATATTCCGCGCCAAGCTTACTGATGGTACAATGACGGTGCCGGAGAATTTGTGGAAGACCATCGAGCCTCATCTGCCATCTCAGCATAAACGGGATCGGTGGGGTTTGATCTGGTTCTTTGGAGCCGGAGGTCTTCTTATTTCGGCTATTGCCGCATGGTGGATATTAACTGGTGTATCGGAATCTGTTGAAACTCAGAGTAGCGAAACCGAAGTAACTTCTCTGACAACTCCTTCTTCTGATGTATCCTCTGATGTGGCAGCAAATACACCGACACAATTATCTTCTTCTTCAATAGCTCTTGCAGCAAACTCATCTTCGAATCTCCTCTCACAATTTTCACCTTCAAGAAGTTCAGGACAATCAAAGGATGTTGTTCCACTAATGAATACTGGCACTGATGTCAGTACCCAAAATGACCGTGCAACACCTACAGAATCTGAAAGTACAGACACCCTTGACCTTGTACGCAAATCCCTACCTGCTGTTGCTTCTTTCTCAGTGTTGAATAGCAGAACGCACTTCATTGACTTACGCACGTCTCCTATGCTGTTGACTTACCCGATTCTCAGAAAACTCCCGGACCCGGCAAAGGATTGCTATCGCTTCGGAAAGAAAAACAGTGGCAGCGGAGGCGTATTGTTTGCAGAAGCATATGCCGGACCCGGGTTTGCATCAAGGAATCTCTCCTCGCGCTCTGAAGATGTGTCGTCGTATATCATAAGCAGGGACTCTACGGAGGCATCCCGTCTTTCATGGAATGCCGGATTGCGATTGGGATATTGGCATCATTCGGGAATAACAGTGCGGATCGGCGGACATTATACACAGGTGAATGAGCTCTTCGAATATTTCAATGGGTCAAGCACAGGAAGTATTATTATTTCAGATACAATCAGGGACGCACAAGGAAATATCATTGAAATTCGGCCAGATACGATACTCGTCTCAGGTCAGCGGTTTATAAAGACACACAACAGGTATCATACCATAGATATTCCCTTGCTCCTGGGCTATCAGGTTGCACATGGGAACTGGACATACGGTATGCATGCGGGTCCGGTATTCAATGTGGCTTTTATCAGGAAAGGGGACATTCTTGCACCTGATGGAAAGCCGGTAAGTATCTCGGGCAATGATGCAAATGAATACCCCGCGTTTCGTGACAAACTTGGTCTGAGCATATACGGATCAGCACATATCGGTTATCGCATCGGGTACCGGATGTGGTTATACGGAGAACCCTACGTTCATCATAGGTTGAATTCCCTTACACTTGATTCTTATCCGATCGATCAGCGTCAGACAAATATTGGTTTGTCCGTTGGATTACGTGTCACCCTTTAATAACTGTAGATACAGTACCAAAGCAGCCGTCAGCAACGGGTCATAAATTAAAACCAAAGGCGATGAAAGGTGTGAATCTAAAATCACTGCGACAGATCGGTCCTGTATTATTGATACTTGTCTTCTTTGGATGTGCGGAGGACATAGATAGGTTTGTTCCTGATCCGCAGATCATACTCAAAGGGGACATCGATCGGTTTTTCGACGCTGCGCGTGACGATATCAGTCAGACCACAACAATAAATATAGATTTTCCTACGGCTGTGGTGACACCGCGCAAGACAGTATTGATTTTCCAACCCAAATCACTCATCGATGCACAGGGAAATATCGCAACCGGTTTCGTAGACATTCAGATTCTTGAGTTACTTACCAGGGGAGAGATCTTGCTGTATGGAATTCCGACACATAGTAGAACCAGGTTGCTTTCTTCAGGTGGTGAGTTTTATGTCACAGCTTCACAAAACGGCCTCCCCCTGACTCTCAGAGACGGCATGCCGGTACGCATTCTCACAGATGTCACCGGAAGCACACCCGATGAGCGGATGGAGTTGTTTTATGGCGAGTTGGAGGATAATGACCTTATTGACAGCACCTACACCTGGTTTGAGGCCGACAATAACCCTGATCTGTGGAGTAATGTCGATGTCACAGAATGGGTCGCACTCGCAGATTCTCAACAGATCATTACAGGCTTTGGCTATGAAAGCTTTAGCGATAGTATTGATTGGATCAACTTTGATGTCTTTATCAATATTCCTCAAAACGAGCGTACCGATGTCTGCGTCAGCCTGCCTCAGGAATATGGCAACGTCAATACTGCCGTTTTTCTGGTGTTTCATCAGAGGAATAGCGTTGTTGCCCTTTCCGGAAACGCAGGCATTAAACAGTTCTGTAACTACTACTCTCAATACCAGTTGATCGGTGTCCCTGTCGGCGAACCCGTCACCTTCGCGGTCGTCTCAGAGCAAGGAGAGAGCAAATACTTCTTCGCACTCGTTGAGACCGTGTTGACGCAGGATTATGAGATATCGATAATTCCGGAAGAGGCTCCTTTAGAAATCATTAAAGAGGAAATCAACAAGCTATAGCTTCGTGCTATCATCCTCAGTGCGTATTGACTTATCTTGCCATAATCACCTTCGCAAGATGTGGCTTATCACCGTTTCGGTACTCAATGAAATATGCTCCATCTGACAGAAGAGAGCAATCAATCTCCTGACCTGATCGTGCGATCCCTGTGAAGACAGTATTGCCATAAATATCATACATCACATACCTGAACTCCTTTTCTCCTCCAATGATAATGGAGAATGTGCCTAAAACCGGATTGGGGTATATCACCTCTCCTGTCCGATCCGGATCATCGACAGCAGATATTAAATCTTCCACCCGATAGATCGTCCCATTTATGGCAGCGACATATAATTCACCGGAGGCATCCTCTCCGAAACTTGTGAAT
>DATDQA010000253.1:0-7728 GCA_035292505.1 Saprospiraceae bacterium
GGAGAATCGGGATTGTGTTGAATGACAACCAATGGTTCCTGAAACGCAGGTACAATTAAGAACACCTCTAAAAAACTTAGGTATAAATTTATCCCTCGTTGTTTCAACCTTTTGTTTGACATAGGGTAAAACGATGTGCAGGGCGGGCTCTAAAGGGAGTTGATGTTCATGTATCGCACCCCGTCCGGACGGGTACAGGCGGACAGCGCGGCAAGCGGGCTTTAGGGTTGGGGAGAAACTTTGCTAAGACCGTGTTTTTTGAGGTGCCTTTAACAAGCCGATTGCATTCTTTAACAGTTGTTTATCAGGATTGGGAAAACTGTAAACGTCCTTGTTGTATTAGAAGAACTACTGATCTAAGATGATTTGTATAAATAACTCAAAACGTACATGTATGAAAGCTCTGATTTCAGCGTTTGTCTTCATTCTGATAAGTGGATGTGTCTTCGGTCAATGTCAGTCCTGGGTAAATTCTCCCAAGAAGGACCTGGCTGAAGAGACGCATGTGTTGTACAGGCAAGCTATCAAAAGCAAAGATTACGCGTCTGCGTTACCACAATGGCAAATGGCATTTGACCTGGCCCCTGCAGCAGACGGACATCGTGCAACACACTTTACCGATGGCATCGAGATCTATAAGCATCTTTACGAAAAGGAAACAGATGCTGCTAAGAAAGAAGAGTACAAGAAGAAGGTCATCGAACTCTATGATGGTGCTATCACGTGCATGAAAGATAAATCAATTGTCTATAAGAACTGCACAGATCAATCTTGTATAGATCAACGTATTGGATGGCTGATGGGTAATAAAGCATATGACATGTTTTATACGTTCTACTATCCGCGTGCAGAAACATATGAGGTGTTGAAAGAGTCTCTGAAACTGACTGGTAATGCTGCGGAATATACGGTGCTCTATCCGTATCCTGCCATTGTCGTCTACCTGTTCCAGACAGGAAAGATCAGTAAGGAAGAAGCTCGGAGTGCCTATGTAAGGTTGAATGAAGTCGCCGATTATGGTATCGAAAATCACCCGAACTACGGTGCCTATTACCAACAGGCAAAAGATGCGATCGCGGCAACATATCAAATGATTGAGAGCGATATTTTCGATTGCGACTATTTTGTTGCAAAGCATACACCGGAATATGAAGCGGATCCGACGAATGCTGATCTCCTTGCGCGGATCATCAAATCTCTGAAAGAACATGGTTGCACAGCAGGGAATCCATTCCTTGATAAGGTCGAAGCTGAATACGGGCTGATTGCCGCTGAATACAATGCACAGCGTCAGAAAGAATTCGAAGAAAAATATCCTGAGATCATGGCTAAGCGGCTCTATGATGATGGGAGGTTTTCGGAAGCAATTGCCAAGTATAAAGAAGCAATTTCGATGGAAAGTGATGCATCGAAAAAAGCATCCTATTACTTTTCCGTTGCTTCAATCCAATTCAGACAGCTTGGTCAATATGCCACAGCTCGTGACAATGCCCGCATGGCAGCGCAGTTGCGTAATGGATGGGGTCGTCCGTATATGCTGATCGGCGATATGTATGCAAAGTCTAGCGGCAGTTGTGGAAATGACGCCTATACACGCGGTCTTGCTGTTCTCGCTGCCATCGATAAATGGTCCTATGCACGCTCTATAGATGGTGAAGTCGCCGATGAAGCGAATAAGAAAATTGCAACGTACAGTGATCATATTCCACCCCAGGACGATGCATTCATGATGGGTAAAGCGGAAGGACAATCGGAACAGGTAGGATGCTGGATCGGTGAGACGGTGAAGTTGAGATTTAATTGATCGGACCCGTTTTATACACGTACACTTTTTGTTTTGTGCGTGCGGTATGGATTCTATACGTCATACATATACTCACTGATTATGCAGTTTCACAGTTGGATCCTTTTGAGTTCCCTGCTCATCGCAGTGCTTAGCGCATGTACGCCAAAAACCACACAGCCGACACAATCCTCTGAGCCAACACCAACCGTCAAGCCTGCTGTATCTGCGAATCCCTGCGCTACGTTCAGTGATAGCAAAGCGGGTGAAGCTGCTCTTGATGCGCATGTCATTTATCGTGATTTTCTACGACGGGAGGATTATCAACAAGCAATCCCTTATTGGCGGCAGGCTTTTACTGCAGCACCAGCAGCGGATGGTCAACGTACGACACACTTCGACGATGGTGTGAAGATCTATGGATATCTGCTGTCGCAACAAGCTTCGATAGAGGGTAAGAAACTCTATCTCGATTCTATTTTCCTCTTATATGACAGAATGCATGCCTGTTACCCAGAGAATTCCTTCGTAGATGGAAAGAAAGCGTTTGAGTTATATTACAACTATCGCGAGCTTACAGATAATCAAACAATCTTTGAACATTTCACGAAAGTTCTTGATGCAGAAGTTCTGGACGCCCCGGCCTTTGTGATCAATCCCTTTACGGCCTTGCTCGTCGAGATGTATACATCGAAAGAAGTCAATCAGACGATCGCGGTAAAATATGCCAAGCAGGTATTAGCCATCACAGAGAAACATGCTCAACTTATCGAAACTGCCCCTTGTGACATGCATCTGAAGTACGAGGAAAGTGCGAATGGCGATTGCATCAGCATGAGTGACAGTGGCGAGAAGATGGCCGCCAGTGCAACCTGTTGCGCATGGGCAAAAGATATCCGCGAAGGATGGCCTATAGTGATCGGCTATGCTCCTGCACAGCTCGATGTTTTTGAGACGGTGAAAGGATTCTTTGATTGTGATTACTACAAGCATAAATACATTGCAAGTGTAAATCTGGATTCTGTGGCCTGTGATGATCTGCCGCTCATTCTATCTCAGCTCAAATGGGGCGACTGCGATGAAAGTGATCCTGCATTCGCAGCGTTGAACGCGGAATACCAGGAACGTTGTATCATCAGTGAAACAGCAGGGCCTTTGACACGTGGACGTGACGCTTTGAACGAAGGTCGCTACCAGGATGCAGTTAATCATTACAAAGAGTATGTGGCGAGTACGGAAGATCCCGAGAAAAAAGCCAGATACAATTTACGTATTGCGAAAATCTATTACGGCCACCTCAAGAATTTCTCCAGGGCCAGGGAGTTTGCACGCCTTGCGTTACGTGATGAGCCAAATCTTGGCGAAGCTTATATTCTGATTGGTAAGCTTTATGCATCATCCGGTCCGCTCTGTGGTCCCGGTCGTGGCTGGGATAGCCAGGTTGTGACATGGCCTGCGATCGATATGTTTGCACGGGCAAAACAAGTCGATCCTTCGGTGACTGCGGAGGCAAACAGGCTCATTGGTACATATAGCAGATATATGCCTACTGTCGAGGATATCTTCCAGCGTCAGCTTGTGGAGGGTCAGTCTTTCTTTGTCGGTTGTTGGATCCAGGAATCTACCACCATCCGGGCAGCCAGAGAATAACGGTATCTTCGAATCCGGAGTGCATTCCCTGCGTCGGAAGAATAAGAACTCCCGGCTCTGGAGGTGCGATATGATGATGTCTCGGGTATTTGATTTGCATCTTTAAAAAGTGAAAAATATGGTTACTGAAAAGCAAGCTCCAGTCCAGGAGCATCAGGAAACGATACAGAAACCCAAAGCCGGATGGGTCGGAACAAGTATCGGTGCTGAACAAGGACAGAAATGGGACAAGAAAAAAGAGATGGATTTCACCTACACCAACCTGGATAAATTCATTCGTCTGAGTCTCGGTGAGAATGCGCATTTCAGCAATGCAATGTACAATGGTGACTATACGCTTACACTGGATGAAGCTCAGGAACGCAAGTATAAATTCGTGATCGAGCAACTTCGCATCAAGAAAGGAACGAGGGTTCTGGATCTCGGATGTGGATGGGGTGGATGGCTCAAGTATATCAAAGACAAAGTGGGTGCTGTCGGCGTGGGTGTCAATCTTTCTGATGGCCAGGTAGCAGCCTGCAGGGCAAATGGACTGGATGTATATCTCAAAGATGCAAGGTATGTGAAGCCTGAAGATTTCGGTCTCTTTGATGCGGTGACTGCCTATGGAAGCCTGGAACATGTGGCTTCCTTAAAAGATTACCAGTCCGGAAACCACGACAAAGTCTACGATGATTATTTCAGACATGTCGCTGCTTTGCTTCCAACCGGTGGTCGCTTTTACCTGCAAAGCATGGTGTTCGGTAAGAACATGCTCCCCTTTGATCAGATTGATATCAATGCACCAAAGGGATCCGACTCGTATATCATAGCTCTCCTCAGGAAGCACAATCCGGATTCATGGATTCCCTATGGACACGAACATATCATCAGATGTGCAGCTCCCTATTTCAAAGATGTCTTTTATAGCAGTGGCCGGCTGGATTATATCCAGACAAACAAGGAATGGACAAAACTCTACTACAAATTCAACCTGAAGAAATATCTGTGGTTTGCTTCTCTCATTCCAAAATATCTGACGGATAAGGAATTCAGGCATCAGCTTGCAGTACTGAGAATACGCCCGAACAGAGTGTGCTTTGAAAGAGAGATCATGGATCATGCGAGGCTGGTGTTTGAGAAAAAATGATTTCACTACCAAGACACTACGGCCTTGCTCCGCGCGCCGTCAAGCCAGAGCCTCTTTGGCGTCGGCTCGAAGCTATGGCGCAAGGTCAATTCCCACTTTTCGGAGTAGACTCACAGTTCACTTTCTTCGTTTGCCATACTTATCCGCCTCAGCAGCGATATACCCAAACGCAGACCAGTAGGATGTATTAAGGATACGATCCCGTATGACGTCCGCTTTTTCCGCATCTCCCTGGGTTTCCAGAAAAAACGCTACACCATATCCTTGCGTCACTACAGTGAGTTCATTCTCTTCGGTGATCTGATCAAAGCGGATCAGAGCATCCGGGCTGACCAATCCTTTGTACATCAATAATCGCTGGAGATATCCATCGTTCTCGATGACCTCCAATCCCGGTGTGATGACCTCCAGTAAGTCAGATGCTTTTTTCGTTTTTCCTGCTCTCATCAACGTCATATAATACCAGTCTGTCGTGGCACAGAGAAGATCCGGATTCGTGGAGTATCGCATGCAGGAGTCATATGCGACAGCGGCTTTCTTATACTCGCCCTTGAGATAACATGCAAGGCCCAGATGATACCAGATATTGAATTGCAGGCTCGACAAGGGCATATTGATGCGATTGGGAATACCGTCCGGCTCGACCTGTACAGGTCTGTTCCTGATGAAATCTGCAGCTTTTGTGAGATCTTCAATGGCTTCATTGAATTTCCGAACGGTAATATTTCTATGACCGCGATGTCTTAACAGTTCCGGTGAATTTGGAAACCTCTTCAATCCTCTTGTGTATATAGCTAGAGCCTTTGGGTATTGTGACAAGTACGCAAGTCGCCTACCATACCAGATGATATTGTCTAGGCCATTAGAATCCAGCTTATAGTTAATTTCAGCAATGTGAAGCAAGCTGTCTTTCACATGACGCGATGCTTCTGATTCCTGCGGGGGGAAGAGCGGCTTGCCATTAAGGCTATAGGCTACAGGTTCCGCTGAAGTGCGTATCTGGTTGTTCTCAGTTTTGCATGACAGCAATAGTATGATAGCACCGAGTACCGTGTATCTGGCAATGTGATGTTTCCCCAAAGATGTTTTCATAGAGCGGGTATTACAATTGTAGAGTTGAGTTGTCACGATCAGATTAATATTTCATGAAGTCGCATTCTCCAGACAGGAAAGCTATCCACGACAGATGAAGAAACCTTATCATGTCGTATGACATGAAAGTGCAAATCAGAAACACCTATGTCGTCAGCTATCCCAAATCGATATACCTGACGTCCCTGGGTGCGTATTGCACTTAACACATACTCCAGTTTACGCAATGCAAGATTGTGTGGGATGGTGTGAGGGTCATAAGTCCAGAGATATGTAGCATGAGAGTTAAGGAGTTCCCATACAAAATGCATATGCAACTGTCCCATCAACTGAAAGACAAAACCAAATTGCGGATGTGCGGTAAACAATATCTTGTGTTGATGTAAGTGCATCTTTCCTGCGAGATATTGTATCTGCTGTCTGTTGCGAATGTGTTCATCGCGTAGAATAATTTCGAGCAATCGGAGACCGTTTTGGGTATTCTCTTCCTGTTCTTCACGACCATACATTTCCTCTGCGGAAAAGAATTCTTTAGCAATATCTGGTGGAGGCATCTGCTGTATGGATTTGGCCTCCAGATATCTGACCGCATCCAGGAACCGTTCGTCAATCTTCGCTATGTCTGGTGATGTCGCAGATGCGTCTATGACTTTTCCTTCTTCAATTTTTATTGTGGCAGTAACCGTGAATTGTTTTTTGTGCAATGCTTTTGCAAAATACTCTTTCAGTAATCCGAATTCTCTGAGAATAAAACCATTGGCAATAAGGAGTTCCACATCATGCGAGTCCACCCGATGTGTGACAAGTACGCCCCCTGTGACAAATGTGGCATTGTGAAAGGGTACATGAAAGGTGACCTGAATTTGTCTGTTGTCTTGTGCGTAACGCCAACCCTCCGTACGTTGTACAATGGGCGGAGTCATCTGATGAGCAGGTGCTTCGGGTTCAAGCAAGTGATCGAAAGCAGCTTTTTTGTAGCTACTCAAATGTGGCAAGAGTTCCGACCATCGGATCCTCGAAAATTCAAGAACACCTATCGGGGATTGGGGCTTCTGTGTGTAAAAGGAAGTGACATCCTCCGGGATATAATCAACTACATCAATTATGAGAAGACCCTGCTCTCCTTTATACTGTTGAATCGACACCTGCCAATACAATTCTTCCTTTTCACGAAATCGCATCGAGGTATAGGGGAGATTCGTGCGTGATAAAGGCAATATGAGGTCTGGATTCAGTGCAATCCCTTCATTGCTGAGCCTGATATAAAAGGTATGCGCATTTCCTCCAGTCATTGCTTCAAATGTCGAGAAAATTGAAAACCTTTGTCGAATACTTGAGAGATAACTCTTTTAACAACTTTTACGTAGTATCCAGAGAGACGGGAGATGTCTAAAATTTGCCAGGATTAGATCAGATGTGCATTGACAATTCGGTGTCTCTGCATTATCACGACATGTCAGGAAGATGTTTTGTATAGCTCATGTTTCATACGCATTTGTCTGAATTTATCCAATATATGGCCCAAATTTTTCAGAATTCATGCCACGTGTTGCACAAATTTGTCCACGCCTCGGCGGGGAGTAATCCACCGCTTCCTGATCTTGCCTATCTTGTAACGAACATTTCGCAATCATCACATGAAAATCTTTAATCTCTTTCTGGTGGTCCTTTTTGTTGTTTCCGCAGCCCTGCAATACAATGATCCTGATCCACTCCTCTGGATTTCTCTCTACCTGGCTGTTGCATTGATCTGTGGTTTTGCAGCCTTCAATAAATACAACCGTTGGGCGACATTGCTCGTGATGGCCGGCTGCATCTATCAGCTTTCCATATTATTACCGGCGTTCACACAATGGGTGAGAGATGGTATGCCTTCGATCACCCAGTCCATGAAAGCTTCATCGCCATATGTAGAATTGGTGCGTGAATTTCTCGGAGTGGTGATATCAATGGCAGTGCTGATATTTCAATATGCCCGAAGTCGTTATCACATATTGAAAGCACCGCCTGCTCGCTAGCGAGGCACCACAGGATGAGCAGTGAAAAGACCGCGATCAGGACGATCTACTTCAGC